>CAXBFT010000174.1:0-4620 GCA_963974945.1 uncultured Alphaproteobacteria bacterium | reverse complement strand
ATCTTTCTTGTTTCTTCTATCTCTTTTAAATCAGCAGGAGTTACTTTACCCGCATCTTCTGATGAAAATCCTGCTGTGGCATGATCGCCAACCTCACCATGAAGGAGGTATTCAATTGCTCTTATTTGTTGGAAGGCGGGGCCAATATCCGCATTTCCTTTTTGTTTCAGGTAATTATTTGCAAAATCATCAGCTCTGGCTTCTTCTCCAATGAGGCTGGCTGTGCTTTTATGTGCCTCTTTCATGCTATCATGATCATTAAATTTTGCATGCGCGGCCTCGTGCGCTGCATTATACATGATCATTTCTCTGTCAGTTGCAGGAAATGCATCTACATCGATTTTTAGATCGGTGATCACATCTTTGCTTGGAAGGAATTCTTTTATTTCATCTCTCTCCTTACTGGGGGTGGAGATGACAGTCACGTCCTTAAAATCTCTTAATAAGTTGGCGCTTGCCGTTAATTCATGGGGCTTTCTTCCTAGGTCGCTAAAAAGTTCTGATGACTTTTCCGGACCCATTTCTATTATTTTATTATAGAATTCGGGGGATTGTGTTTTTATTTCTGCGGCGACTTCTGCGGCACGCTCTTCGGCAGGCAGGCTGGTTATTTTTTCAGTGTCAAGAAAGACAACCTGTTTTTCACCATCCATAATATCAAGAACTGTTTCCTTGAAAAGTTCAACCTTTTCTTCATGGCTTAATTTTTCATTGTTCTGGTTTTCAGCCACTTTTATGCCTCGTTTGTATCGATTATGATTAAATTTATCATTGATTTTCAATATAATGCAAATAAATTAAGAATTTCATATTAAAATTCAATACCTTCAAAGCGTTCTAAAAGGGGCGCAGTGCGGCGTTTTCGTGTGATCTCCATCAGACCAAGTTTTGTGAAACCATGGATTTGGACGGTGCATGGATCGAGGTAGGTTTGATCGTTTAAGGTATTGAGTAGGGTTTTCTCATCCGCCTTATTCATCTTTAAAAAATCAATTACCACAATACCACCTAAATTACGCAGGCGCATTTGCCGCGCGATCTCCTTCGCGGCATCTATATTGATACTGAGGTGGCTGCGTTTATCGCTGCTTGAATTTACATCAATCGCGGTCAGGGCGGTGGTTTCCTGGATTATAATATTCGATCCGGTCTGTAGCATAACGTAATCATGCAGGAGGGATTCTATCTGCCCTAAAATGTCGCGATAATCAAATAGCGCAAGATCTTGCGCCGCATCTTCTAACTCTATCGGTGTGATTTTTGTAACCAAATCAGGCGCGAAAACCGTACACCAATCTTCGACTTGTGAAAAATGATCCATGGTAACAATTTCGATGCGCTCAATCGGGTTCATAGCCTTATCGCTTAAAGTGCGTTGAATAGAATCGGGGCCAAGAGCGATGAGGGAGGGGGTTTTTCCCTCAAAATATTGTTCAATTTGTAGCCAGATGTTCTTAAGGATGTTGGCCTCGCGGCGCAGAATTTCGGTTTGCATATCGGCGGCGGCAGAGCGCAGGATAAAGCCTTTCATATCCTCAAGCGCATCAATCATTTTTAACATTTGTTCGCGCTGTTTCTTGCCGCGAATTCTGGATGATATGCGGTTGTTTTTCATCATCGCACCAAAGATCAGATAGCGGCCGGGCAGGGTGATGTCCATGCTGGTTTGGGTGGCCTTGTTCTCATACCCCCATAGGGTGTCATCGCCTTGTTCTATATAGGTGCTTTTGGCTTGAACCGCGATCATATCACCTGCGTGCAGGGTTTTGCTTATGGCGCGTTCACCGCCTTTTTTAACATTGCCGTCTTTATCGTGATAGCGCACATCTTTGTTGTAAAGAATACCCTCATGATCGCCGTCTAAATCAAGGAATACGGCATCTTGTTTTGTATCAATGCGCGTGACCTTTGCCCAATATATAGACCCCCAACGGACATTTTCGCCTATGGGATCAACTTCAAGCCCCTCTAAACGGCCTTTTTCAAGGGCAGCAACCCAGATGTTTTCTTCGAACTCTTCAATTAAAATATCCAATGAGGATGTCCTTTGTTCTGACGTTTACACATCTTTTGTAGGAAAGAAATCATTCCCGCGTAGAATTTGCATTATATCATAAAGTGAGAGGCCGACCACATTGGAATATGATCCCTGTAGAAAAGAAATATACCCCGCGGCAAGGCCTTGTATGGCGTATCCACCTGCTTTTCCGTCCCATTCTTCGCTTTGGATATAGCTTTTGATGTCCTGCGGGGTGAGGGTTTTAAATTTTACAGCCGTATCAATTAGCCGTGTGATGGTTTTTCCCTGATCGGTTATGATGCATATACCGCCATAGACATGATGGCGACGACCAGATAGTAAGGTGAGGCAGTCTCTTGCTTGTTGTTCGTTCTCTGCCTTGGGTAAGATGCGTCTACCGCAAGCCACAACCGTATCGGCGGCAAGGATAAAGGTATTTGGATGATTCGCCGCAATTTTTTCTGCTTTGCCCTGCGCCAATCGCAGGGCGTGGTCACGCGGAAGCTCGTTCTTTAACGGGGTTTCATCGATGTCTGCGGGGATGATTTGATCAGGAATTATGTTTAGCTGATCTAAAAGCTGCAAACGCCTCGGAGATGCCGAGGCGAGAATGAGTGATTTATGCTTTTGTTTTTGCGTGGCCGTCATATTGGCCTTCTATCATATCTAAGGGGGCGGAAAGGCTTATTTTTCACGGAAAATAATGCGACCCTTTGTCAAATCATATGGTGTCATTTCCACAACAACAACATCACCTTGAAGGACGCGGATGCGGTTTTTACGCATTTTACCGGCAGTATGAGCAAGTATAACATGTTCGTTTTCCAACGTTACGCGAAACATTGCGTTCGGAAGAACTTCTGATACAACGCCTTTGAATTCAATTAAATCTTCTTTTGCCATGGGCTTTTTTATTTCTTCTTTGTTTAAATTGGTTAGGTAAAATAAATACCGTAAGGTTTTATACTGTTTCTTGCGGAAAAATCAATGGTCTAATGTGTTTATGCCCTGAATTCATTGGATTTGCTGTGCGCAGGCGTGGTTTTTTAACGCATTATATGTGCTTTTCCGGAATGTAGAGCGCAAATAAGGGTGAATAGACGGCGGGATGTATCGAAATCGAGTGTAATTTTGTCCTTTAAGCGTTCCAGCAAAAGCTCGGCCCCCTCATTATGAAGGCCGCGCCGCCCCATATCAATGGCTTCGATCCGTGAGGGTTTTCCATCGTTTATGGCATCGTTATAGCTACTGACGATGAGGAAATAATCTTTGATGAGGCGCGAATAAGGCTTGAGGGATAAAACAAGATAGGGGAGGTCTTTTTTCTTGCTGTTAGTGATGTGAAAAACCAGCTTGTTTTCTTCAATATAAAGCTCAACTGTGTAGGGGCCGTGTTTGTCTTTTGTTGGTTGGAAAAAACTATTTTCTTTTAAATCATGCAGGGCGACGGCGCAATCCCGTTCTATTAATCCGGTCGTGTCCTTGGTGCCTTCAAGGTTAAGGTTTATATTTAATACTCTACTCTTACCCTTTGATTTTGAATTATTTTTTAGTGTTTTCCCTAAAAGTATCAATCCAGTGTCCTATGCGCTTTGGTTGGGTTTTTTGTGTGCTGCGATTTACAATTAAACGTGACGATACGTCCAGTATCTTTTCTACTTCTACCATGTTATTTGCGGTCAATGTATTACCTGTGGATACAAGGTCGACAATGCGGCGGGCCAGCCCAAGGGCAGGGGCAATTTCCATCGCACCATTGAGCTTAATGCATTCGGTTTGAACGCCGCGCGCGGCAAAATGGCGTGCGGTCAGATTTGGATATTTTGTGGCAACGCGAATATGGCTCCAGCTTTGTGGATCTTCTTTTTCTGCTTCTTCCGTTGGCATAGCAACAGACAGGCGGCAATGCCCGATATTCAGGTCGAGCGGCGCATAAATGTCGGAATAATTAAATTCCTCAATCGCGTCACTGCCGACCACACCCAAATGCGCCCCGCCATAGGCCACAAAGGTGGCAACATCAAAGGCGCGTACCCGAATAATATCAAGGTCGGGGTGATTTGTGGTAAATTGCAACTTACGGCTTTTATCATTTGTGAAATCATCCTCCGGGATAATATCACATGCGCTTAAAAGCGGCATAAGTTCCTCAAGGATTCGACCCTTAGGAAGTGCAAGAATAAGTTTTGTATTTTTTGTATCACTCATACCGCATGTTTAACGCGAATGATGCAATACAGCAAGTTTAATTTAACGAGGGGGCTCTTAATATATTTGATAATGATGATCGTGGGGCGCATTTTCTTGGTGAATATATTTAAGGGCATTTCCAAGCTCTTTCGCCCGTGTGCAAATACGCTCTTCAAGGGTGTTTTTATGGGGTAGTAAATGCAGGTGATGTATATTTAGCGTTAAGTTATCCATTATTCTCAATTGAGTATCGTCATTTTCTATGCCATCAAATTCTGCATTGTGTAGCATATCTGCTAATACAGGTTTCAGCGTAATAAGGTGGAGAAGTCTTGTTTCATATGATGTTGTTTCGTCATGAAAATGATAGGGGTCATCCTCTATGATTTGTGCGGCGTGAATCATCTCAT
>CAXBFT010000173.1:0-4628 GCA_963974945.1 uncultured Alphaproteobacteria bacterium | reverse complement strand
TACGGCTGTGGGCTTAGCAGGTGCAAAGATTATTGCCCAAGATACGAACGGCGCGGTCGTCTTGCTTGCGACGGCGCATCCTGCAAAATTCCCAGATGCGGTTGAAAAGGCCATCAATACACGCCCCGCATTGCCCGATCACCTTTCCGATCTGATGGGGCGCGAAGAATACGTTACTGAGCAACCAAATGAGTTGCTCACCGTACAAGACTTCGTCAAATCGCATACGCGCGTTAAATAAATTCAAAATTCGGCACTTTTATAAAGGCAGTAAATATATGACAATCGCATCCTTTTCTCCCCGTGAAACCGTTAGTGAACTTGACCGCCATATCATCGGCCAAAACGACGCAAAACGCGCTGTTGCCATTGCCCTGCGCAATCGTTGGAGACGCAGCCAGCTTGACCCCGCCCTTCAGGAGGAGGTTTATCCGAAGAATATCTTGATGATTGGGCCAACAGGCGTTGGTAAAACTGAGATCGCACGCCGCCTTGCAAAATTGGCCAATGCACCATTTGTAAAGGTAGAAGCAACAAAATTCACCGAAGTTGGCTATGTCGGCAAAGATGTGGAATCCATCATCCGCGACCTGACTGAGGTTGCCATGCGCATGACACAGGAAACAATGCGCAAAACCGTCAAGGCACAGGCCGAAATATACGCCGAAGAACGCGTTTTAGATGCGTTGGTTGGCGATACTGCCGGCGAAGGCACGCGCGCAAATTTCCGCAAAAAGCTGCGCGATGGCGAACTGAATGATCGCGAGATTGAAATTGATGTTCTTGATAATGGCAACACCGCCGGCAATATGATGGATATTCCCGGCATGCCCGGCGCGTCCATGGGCATGATTAATATTGGTGATATGTTCGGCAAAGCCTTTGGCGAGCGCACAAAGAAAAAGCGTCTGCGCGTTGAGGATAGCTATGAAATTCTGATCGCCGAGGAATCCGATAAATTGCTTGATGATGACAAAATCACAAGTGCAGCCCTTGAACTCGTCCAACAAAGCGGCATTGTTTTCATTGACGAGTTTGACAAAATCGCGGCGCGTCAAGACGTACGCGGCGGTGATGTATCACGTGAAGGCGTACAGCGCGACCTCCTTCCCTTAATCGAAGGAACAACTGTGACCACCAAACACGGTATTGTCAAAACCGATCACATGTTATTTATCGCAAGTGGCGCATTCCACTCTGCCAAACCATCTGATTTATTGGCTGAACTGCAAGGTCGCCTACCTATCCGTGTGGAGCTTCGCCCTCTTACGGTTGATGATTTCAAACGCATCCTAAAAGAAACCGAAGCAAGCCTGATTAAACAATATGAGGCACTGATCGGTACAGAAAACGTAACGCTTACCTTTGAAGATGAGGCTATCGACGAAATTGCCCGCCTGTCCTTTGAGGTTAATGAGAGTGTTGAGAATATAGGCGCGCGCCGCCTGCATACAGTCTTAGAAAAACTTCTGGAAGAGATTAGCTTCACCGCAAGTGATCGCGCCGGTGAAAGTGTTATCATTACGGCAGATTATGTGCGTGAACATGTCGAAGAACTTGTGAAATCCACAGATCTGAGTAAGTTTATTCTTTAAGAACAGCATTAAAATTATATGAAATGCTATGAACTCTATAGTAATATTTCATTTTTATTGCCATTTATAATAAAACTTGTCAGAATTAAGGCCAATAATTAAATTTATCGGGGTTATCTTGAAATGGCGAAAAACCAGTATGAAGATGTTGATGTAACGGATATTCCTGCCGCTGATCGCGCCATAATAATGCCGGGTAAAGACTGGAAAACGACAGGCTATGAAGAGGCTTCCAATAATATTACTCATGGACGAATGCTCAATGTTGCAAATATTATCGAAACAGGAAAAGTTGACCTCTACCCCGGTATCGTATCTCCGTTAGGGGCTTCCGCCCAAGACTTCACTATCACCATCGATAAAGATCCGAGCCAAGCCCCTTCTGATGCGCTTAATACATCAATAAACTCCGTGCAGGAAAACGTTTTAAAAGCAATAGAACAATCAGAATCCATGCAGACTCTTTTACAAAAAGACTCTTGGACAATGGATGATCGTATCGCATATGAAAAAGAACTAAGCCAGATTGTTTCAAATGAAGTTGCCATGATTCCAGGATTGGATCAGTACAGAAGCATGGGAGAGAGCAAATCAACAAATAACATGAATGATCTTTCACAAGATATTACAACAGGAAGCCATGATTTACGTTATGATTGCGGACGAATGGCTGTGCTGGAGGGCATCGTTTTACAACAAGTTGAACAGGCTATTTTACCGGATACAGCCCCCGATGGCGATCAAAAACAATCCCAGAATTATTTTGTACAATCCGGCAGCATAAAAAATATGGACGTGGAAACACCAGGCGGCCTTTATGGCATTGGCGGTCTTCACGCATGGGTCGTCTCATCCGCGACAGGTGGAATAATCGAAGCAACAGCCGCGCAAAAAATTGAATATGTTGGCGACGTTAAAGATGACATAGGGCCCACGCCATATCGCTTACCCATCAATAATGAGGGCGGATTTCAAGATCGTGTCGAAGGGAAACCGGCTCTTTTTGTCGCAGGATTTTTACAAAATGAACTTGGATATTATGCAAGTGACACAAGCATTGTTGGTATGCATACGAGTGAAGCAGACGTTGGGCCCGCGCTAAGAGATATGGCAATGTCAACTACAGAACCTCTAAAAGAGGCCGTTTTACAATCTACAAGCAGCCCACTCACCACCTTAACACCTGACAACATAACAGCGCCTTTAGCAGCCCAAATGGAGCAAGATAGTAATCAATTGAAGGCAGCCTTATCCGGCACTGATGCATTGCAAGATTTCTCTGCAAAATGGGCATTAACATTAAAACAACACGCAGATAACCCATCAGAACTAAAAGAAGATTTTAAGGTATTAGAGCAGGAACTTGATAAACTACCTCCCGCACAACTAACACAAGTTAGTTCGGATGGCGCAAGTGTAACTATCGTAGAATTAAAGGAAATCATCGGCGCATCAATAGCAGAAAAAGTTAAAGAGGATATTCCGGATGCAAAATTACCTGGTTTTATGAAGGTAAGTGACGGCGTCGGAGAAAATATTGAAATATCATCTGACGCTTCGGCAAGCATATCATCAGCACCAGAAGGTACAATTGCCCACGCAGATTTTTCAACAACGCCCCTTTCTGCAAATTCAAACATCACCATTCAGCCGAGCGATTCATACACAAACACGGTGGTACAAAACATTCTTCCCGCTTCTCAAATTAGTGTTATGCAAGCCACTGGAGAGATATACCAGCTTGACCAGCTTCAAAATAATGTCGCTGCAACACCCGCCCCTCCTGAAGTTAACCCTATGGACATGACAAGAACACCAAATGCAACAATGAATATGGGCTAATATTTCTGACAGAATTCCTTGCCCTAATATATTTAAGAGAAAAAAATGCCAGAAAACATATTGCCGCCGATAGAAGAACTACCTGTGCTGCCTCATATGAACACGACAATGAAATTTGACCTTGCCTTTAGTCATGAAGGCGAGGTCTATGTCTTCCACGACAAGGCTTTTTCTGAACGTATCAATTGGGCAGAATATGACAGCAAAGAAGCACAGCTTTATTTTGTTGCAGAAAATGGGCGCATACAAAATCTTGGTTTAAAAATATTCAAAGACATGCAAAAAATAATTATGCAGGCCAGACGTATTTTTATCATTTATGTTGAGAATGGTGTGCAAAAACAAATTATTGAGATGCCCCTGTTAATTCAACTTAATTAATACGGCAATCTTCTTTATTTCATACAAAAAGTTACGATTCATTCACATAGCCAAAATGATCATGGTATTCTTCATATATTTTTTGATCGGGCGTATGCAAAAAGACTCGATGCAATTCATTCTCGTCTTTTTTGACATAAGGTACATAAACCGTTAATTCAGTTTTTGAATTAAAGGATAGTCGCGGGAAAGCGATACTGAGGTTATTATCGGAATATAAGGCATCTCCATGACCCTGTGCCTTAAGATTTTGGATCAGGACATCTGTATTTTCAGGTCTTAAAAACGCATTATTTGCATTTGTTATACGCCCTTCATATTCGATCAAAGTTTTTTGAAATTTCTTCTTAAGAATAATTCTATTCAGCTTTTCTTCGAAATCTTGCCAATTATCTGTATCAATATCACCATAAATTTTACCATTTTTTCTGGGCGGCTTTGCCCATACGCTCAATTCCTGCATCTTGGCTTGTTCGGCAGAAATAATTTGCTCACCGGCAATGTTATCGAATAAGGTTGATAGAGATAATTGATCCTGTTTAGGCATATGAAGGACAATGGTCAGATCTTGCATAATGCTTTGATCTAATGACTTTATTGGCCGCGCCTGTCTTAATGTCATGATAATTTATCCCCCCGATACGCAATAAGATAAAACAAAGAATTACTATATGTCAAATAAAAGAAGATGCGCGCACTACACAACACTACTTATCATAAGTCTTATTCTCTATTTGCCGGCTGCACAGGCAGAAAAACCTGGCCTCATATTTCCGGTAAGCTGCATACAAGGTACAGAATGTTGGGCCG
>CAXBFT010000172.1:0-4641 GCA_963974945.1 uncultured Alphaproteobacteria bacterium | reverse complement strand
GAGGGCTTAAACTACCTTCGCAGTGGCTTCATATACGAAAGCCTGATGCAAAATGTTGCGGATGAGCCATTTTCCCTTTATGGCGTTATTGCCGAAACGATTGAGGTTGCCTCCGATAAATCATGGGTCAAATTTAAACTTCGTGATCAGGCCATATGGCATGATGGCACGCCCATTACCGCCGATGATGTGATTTGGACATTTGAAACCCTCACATCAAAGGGACAGCCCTTCTTTAAGGCTTATTGGAATGATGTTGAATCCATTACCGCCATTGATAATAAAAACGTTAAATTCACATTTTCCGTTCAAGGCAATGCAGAGCTGCCCCTTATCGTTGCCGAAATGCCTGTCCTTCCAAAACATTATTGGACGCAAGACGGACATGATTTTGAAAAAACCAACCTAGATGCACCTCTGGGCAGCGGCCCTTATAAAATCGGCAAAATCGATGCGGGACGCTCTATTGAATATGTGCGCGCGGAGAATTGGTGGGGCAAAGACTTGGCGTTATTTAAAGGCATGTATAATTTTGATCGTATTGTCTATGACTATTACCGCGACGATAATGTTGCGCATGAGGCATTTTTGTCCGGTGACTTCGATGCCAAAATCGAAAACGTGGCTAAAACATGGAAGGAAAACTACGATCTTCCCGCTGAAAAACAAGCACATCTTATAAAAGAAGAGATACACCACAAAAGACCCGCAGGGATGCAAGCCTTTATCTATAATATCCGTCGCCCTGTATTTCAGGATATTCTGGTGCGCCAGGCTCTGTCTTATGCGTTTGATTTTGAATGGTCGAATAAGCAATTTGCCTATGGTGACTATGAGCGCACCAATAGCTATTTCGAAAACTCTGACCTCGCCGCACATGATATGCCAAGCGCAGAAGAGCTGGCTATCCTTACCCCTATCAAAGATAAAATCCCATCCAAAGTTTTTACCGATATTTACAAGGCCCCAACAACTGACGGCACCGGAAAAGCCAGAGAAAACCTACGCGAAGCAAAGGACTTATTGGAACAAGCAGGCTATAAACAGCTCAATAAAGATGGCATTCGCTATCAAGTGATGGAAGACGGAACAACGCAGCTTTTAAAGTTTGAAATCCTGCATTACTCCCCCACTTTCGAGCGTTGGGTTCTACCATTCATACAAAACCTGCAACGCCTTGGTGTGCAGGCTAATTTCCGTGTTGTTGACCCCGCGCAATTCCAGCGCCGCATGAATAGCTTTGACTTTGACATGTTCATTGGCGGCTTTGGGCAATCGTCCTCACCGGGCAATGAACAACGTGAATTTTGGGGATCAGATAAAGCCGATATTCAAGGGTCGCGCAATTATATCGGCATAAAAGACCCTGTAATTGATACGCTTATTACCGGCATCATCCACGCCGAATCGCGTGAGGATCTGGTGACCAAAACCCGCGCATTAGATCGTATATTACTTTGGAATCATTACGTTATTCCAATGTGGTATTATCCGAAATGGCGCATTGCCCATTGGGACAAAATCGCCCGCCCACAAAGCTTATCGGATATAAGCCCGCTTATAAGCGCCACTTGGTGGTCAACTGAGACCAAGAAGAAGAGCGCAGAATGAAAATCGCCATCGCCATCCCTGCACGCTTCGGCTCCACTCGTTTTCCCGGAAAACCTTTGGTAGAAATTGCGGGACGCACAATGCTCTCACGCGTTTTAGACATCGCAAGGAAGGCTGCATTACATTATGATGATGCACAAATTTTTATAACGACAGATGATAAACGCATCGCCGATCATGCCGAAGATCTTGGCGCGGCGTGCCTTATCACGCCTTCAAGCTGCCCCACTGGATCGGATCGCGTATTATCCGCCATCAGGCAATTACCCGAATGGCCGGATTTCATAGTCAATCTACAAGGCGATGCGCCCTTTACGCCGCCCTCAATCATCTGCAAACTGATTGATGCATTTCATAAAAACCCGCGCGCCGAGGTGATAACCCCCGTTCACCGCCTGACATGGAAAGATTTAGACCGCCTGCGCAAAAATAAAGAACAAACCCCCTTTAGCGGCACAACGGCCATTATAAATGCGCAAAAACAGGCGTTATGGTTTTCAAAAAACATCATCCCCGCCATTCGTAAAGAGGAAGAAATGCGCCTTCAAACGCCACTATCCCCTGTGTATCAACATATTGGCCTCTATGGATTTCGCTCTGATATTCTTGAAAAATTTTGCCTGATGGAACAAAGCAATTATGAAGCATTAGAAGGGTTAGAGCAATTACGCCTCCTTGAAAATGGTGTCCATATCCAAACAGTTGAGATTACGGAGGAAGACGGCGCAATTCATTCAGGTATAGACAGCCCCCAAGATTTAGAGCGCGCCGAAACTCATATCCAAATTCATGGCGAGATCATCCGATGACCACATTGATTATCGCCAGACACGGCAACACCTTTAATGCCGGCGATACACCAACGCGCGTTGGCGCGCGCACTGATATGCCCTTGGTCGAAAAAGGGAAACAACAAGCCGCCGCTTTGGGCCAATATTTAAAAACCCACAACCTTTTACCTGACGCAGTCTATAGCTCCACCCTGCAACGCACCAAGGAAACCGCCAAAATAGCGTTAGAGCATTGCGGAGTTAAAAACCCCGTCTATGCCCTAAAGATTTTCGATGAGATCGATTACGGCCCTGATGAAAACCAAACCGAGGACAAAGTCATCGCCCGCATTGGTCAAGATGCCCTAACGCAATGGGATAAAGAAGCCATCGTTCCAAATGGTTGGGCATTTGATCCGAAAGAAGCCATCCAAAACTGGAACCAATTTGCGCATCAAGCCACAAAAACCCATGATACGCTCACCAATATAGTCCATGACATTAGCGAAACGATTTTGGTTGTTACATCCAATGGTATTGCGCGCTTTGCCCCTTACATCACCAATGACTTTGACGCTTTTGCAAGGCAATACCCCATCAAACTTTCAACAGGAGCCTTAGGAATACTAGAATTTTCCAAGGAAAGATGGCACGTCAAAGACTGGAATATACGCCCGGATATTTCCATAAAATAACAACCGAAAAAAATAAAAAAAATCAGTTGCATCACCATAACCAAAAGCGGTACTATCTTTATAAGGTGATAAATAAAGTAATAAAATTTACTAATAAAAAACAAGTAATAGCGTGGGGCTTAACTAAATGTTACCAGATGAAATCTACATAAACAGTACCTCTTCATCACAATTGAAGTATTCACACCCTTTGAACCACATGCCTGTGGATGACGGCTCATTGCGTGCGCGCCTTGCTTTTGATCTCATGACATTCATGAAGCGCAAGGACTGCCCCTATTTCATGAGTCCTGAGGCTTATGATTCCAATGCAATTGCCGAAAGTGATGATGAGATTGACATCATGATTGTCGATGGTCATTACAAAGAGGCTGAGATTTTAATTGATGTTCAATTGCATCATAACCCGCGCGATGATAAAGCCTTGTTCCAAAAGGCATTTATCCAACATTTACACGCTGAATACGAGAAGATCCTTAATCGTGAGGACACGATCCTTAAAACAGATCCGACAAATGTAAACGCCCTTATTAATAAAGGCTTTGCCCTTGCCAATCTTAACCGCGAAAACGAAGCGCTTCAGATTGCGGATAAAGCATTACACATTGACCCTGAGAACCTTACTGTTTTAGGGAATAAGGCCTATATCGCAAAATTATTGGGACGCGATGCGTTATATGAGCACACGTTGAAGCTTGCCTATAATGTGTCTGCGAAAAACCATATGGCAAACCTTGAAATTCTGGAATCAAAACTCCTGCATGATTTTGGTTCTGCCTTTATGGAAGAAGAAACACCTTCTACATTTGATATATTCAATCAACGCAGCGGCGCATCCCATTCAAAAATGGTGCATTAAGCAAACAAAATCAAATTTGGGTGATAGACTTGTCAATGCGGCATGCTTATCATAGCGCCTATGGCCTTTTATATTTTAAAACGATTACTATTAATGATACCGACCTTACTGGGCATAATGCTCATAAGCTTCATGATCATTCAATTTGTTCCCGGCGGCCCTGTTGAAAAAATGATTGCCGAGCTTCAAGGTCATGGTACATCGGCCACATCGCGATTTACAGGCGGTGGCGGCGATTCAGGTTCAAATACGACAAGTGCATCAACCGGTCAGAACAGCAATTACAAAGGCGCACAAGGCCTCGACCCCGAATTCATCAAAGAGCTTGAGGCTATGTACGGTTTTGACAAGCCTGCGCATATACGATTCTTTAATATGGTTGGCAATTACTTGACCTTTAATCTGGGCAATAGCTATTACCGTGATACCAATGTTTTTGATTTGATTATCGAAAAAATGCCTGTGTCCATTTCACTGGGGCTTTGGTCAACGCTGATTATCTATCTGGTTTCCATCCCTTTGGGCATTAAAAAAGCGGTGCGCGACGGATCACATTTTGATATTTGGACCAGTGCGGTGATTTTTATCGGCTATGCTATCCCCTCCTTCATGTTTGCGATTATGTTGATTATTCTGTTTGCAGGCGGGCGATATTGGGACTTTTTCCCCTTACGTGGCCTGACTTCCGATGGGTGGGAGGATATGA
>CAXBFT010000171.1:0-4646 GCA_963974945.1 uncultured Alphaproteobacteria bacterium | reverse complement strand
AAATAAAACCGTAAACATTGATGTCGGAAAGCCCATGGCCTTAAGGATAATACCGGAATAGAAGTCCACATTCGGGAAGAGCTTACGTTCAACAAAGTATGGATCTGCCAAAGCAAGGCGTTCCAACTCCATTGCAAGTTCAAGGCGTGGGTCATTAACACCTAAATCTTCAAGAACTTCATCACACGCACTTTTAAGAACTTGTGCGCGTGGGTCAAAGTTTTTGTAAACGCGGTGTCCAAAGCCCATGAGGCGGAATGGGTCATCTTTATCCTTTGCACGCTCCAAGAATTCAGGGATGCGCTCTTTTGTGCCGATTTGATCAAGCATTTCAAGTACGGCTTGATTCGCGCCGCCATGACTCGGCCCCCATAAACAGGCAATACCGGCGGCAATACATGCAAATGGGTTTGCTTGTGATGATCCTGCTAAACGCACTGTTGATGTTGATGCATTTTGTTCGTGATCGGCGTGGAGGATGAAGATTTTATCAATGGCGCGTGCCAAAACAGGATTTACTTTATACGGTTCGGCCGGAACAGCAAAACACATGTAAAGGAAGTTTTCGGAGAATGATAAATCATTACGCGGATACATAAAGGGCTGCCCTAATGAATATTTATGCGTCATAGCGGCCAGTGTTGCCACCTTTGCAATCAAACGATGCGCCGATATTTCGCGTTGATCGGGATCATTAATATCCAATGAGTCATGATAGAACGCAGATAATGCAGCCATAACACCACACATAATTGACATTGGGTGTGCATCACGGCGAAAGCCACGATAGAAAAAGTTTAGTTGCTCATGCACCATGGTATGGTAGGTGATGTTGTGTTCAAATTCTTTCTTTTGCTCTTCATTCGGTAAATCACCATATAGCAAGAGGTGAGCTACATCCATGAAGCTGCTTTTTTCGGCTAAATCTTGGATTTTATAACCGCGGTGCAAAAGGATGCCTTTTTCACCATCAATAAAAGTTAAGCGTGACTTACAGCTTCCGGTGGATGTAAAGCTTGGGTCAAAGGTGAAGTGACCTGTTTCCGCGTAAAGTTTACGAATATCAATAACCGGTGGACCTTCGCTCCCCTCCAAAACCGGAAGCGTCATGCTTTCGCCTGTTTCGTCATTGGTTAATGTGAACGTTTTATCTGTTGTGTCCTGCGGCATTGATTTGGAATCCCTGTTAGAAAAAAAGGTTTGGTCGCGTTATGCATGTGGAAGAATAACTATAAAATGTTAATTATTGATTGATAATTACAAGATGTTGTAATTTAAGAAAAGGCCACCCCAATCGCGATGACTGAGATGGATTATTGTAACGTAGAACCGCTATATTCGCAATGGGTATCAAATGTATTAGCGATTTAGTGCGGCTTGAATGCGCATGCATGTTTCATCTTTGCCTAAAATTTCTGCAGCATGGAAGATTGACGGCGATACCGTTGTCCCTGTCAGTGCGGCGCGAAGCGGCATGGCCACCTTTCCCATTTTCCCATCAGCGATATCTGCGGCAATGTCTTTGCAGGCTTGTTGAACATTGTCACTGGTAAGTGTATCCAATGCTTCAAACCTAGTCTTAAGTGCACTTAAAATATCATTTGCCCCCTCTAATGTTGCCGAGGCTTTTTCATCAAAGGACAAAGGGATTTTCTTTGCGTAGAACACAGATTCATCCACAAATTGATGTAGCGTTTTGGCGCGTGATTTAAGCTCATCAATACCGGCTATGATACGATTTACCGCTATTTCATCTGGGGTGATGGCATGGCGTTCTTGATAAAAAGCTGTGGCCAGCTTAATCAGGCGGTCATTATCACATTCATTGATGTAATGGGCATTAAGATTTTCTAACTTGGCAAAATCAAATTTTGCGGCAGCCTTACCAATGGTATTTAAATTAAACCACTGAATTGCGTCGCTGCGCGAAATGACTTCATCATCACCATGTGACCAACCAAGGCGGAGTAGGTAATTGAAGAGGGCTTCAGGTAAATATCCTTGCTCACGAAATTCTTGTACGCTTTGTGCGCCATGGCGTTTGGAGAATTTTGCGCCATCCGCACCATGGATGAGTGGCAAATGCGCAAATTCAGGTACATCCCATCCCATTGCATCAAAGATAATTTTCTGACGGAATGTATTGTTCAAATGGTCATCACCACGCAAAATATGTGTAATACCCATATCGTGATCATCCACAACAACGGATAACATATAAGTCGGCGTGCCGTCAGAGCGCAAGATAATAAAATCATCGAGCTGTTCATTTGAAACTGTAACCTCACCTTGGACGTGGTCTGTAATCGTTGTTTTACCATCTATGGGCGCTTTAATACGAATAACGGGCTTTATATCTTTGGGAGAGTTTTCTGGATCTGCATCACGCCAGCGACGATCGTAAAATAAATTACTACCTTCGGCACGGGCTTTTTCGCGCATTTCTTCTAATTCCGCAGGGCTACAATAGCAATAATAGGCTTGGCCTTTTGCAATCATTTCTTTGGCAATTTCAGTGTGGCGGTCAAGGCGTGCAAATTGTGATGTGATCTCTCCATCATAATCAAGCCCAAGCCATTGCAAACCGTCTAAGATTGCGGCTACAGCCTCTTCAGAGTGACGCTTGCGGTCTGTATCTTCGATGCGAACAACAAATTTTCCTTTATTTGCTCGCGCATACAGATAATTGAATATCGCGGTGCGCGCATTACCGACATGCATAAAACCTGTGGGAGATGGAGGAAAACGTGTTACAAAACTCATGTTAATTTGGCCTTTTCAATAATCGTAATAATATGATGCAGAGCTATACCACGCCGACACGGCTTAGCATAGATGAGAGTAAGAAAAAACCGTATTTTTTTACGGTTCTTCTTACTTTGCGTGGTTGGTTAGGGCATCAAATAGGGCTGCAAAAAGACAATGTTTTTTTATGGTGGCCCGTTTTTTTTGCACTTGGTGTTGCCGCGTATTTTTTCCTTTGGCTGGAACCGCCATTGATTTTTTCAGTATTTATTTTTTCTGTTTGCTTGTCGATATATCTGTTATTTCGCAATGATGCGCGCCGGTTTATATCTGGCATATTATTCGTCAGCGTCCTTATTTCCGCCGGTTTTTGTGCAGGAAGCTTCAGATCATACATGGTCGATACACCTATTATCACTAAGAAAAGTAAGTACAAAACCATCACCGCAACCATTTTATCAATCGAGAAGATGGAAGAGGGGGATGGGAGCAGGTTGCTATTATCCGATCTGAATATTGAAGACTTATTGCCTGAAAATACCCCCAAAAAAATCAGGCTACGCTTGCGCGCAGATGATGGCGCAAAAGTGGGGCAACGTATTAAGGTTCTGGCGATGCTTAATCCGCCTTCTTTACCGCTTTATCCGGATGGATTTGATTTTAGGCGCTATTTGTATTTTCAGGGGATCGGTGCGGTCGGGTTTATCTATCATGCGCCGGAAATACTTAAACCCGCTCCGAACCGTATATTTGACAGCGAAGCCCTAAGGCAATTAATAGCGCAAAAAATTAGGGAGGTTTTGCCGCCGCGTGAATCTTCGGTTGCTATAGCCCTAATTGTAGGGCAGAAGAATGCAATATCTGATGGGGATCGACAAGCCGTACGCGATGCAGGCATGGCGCATATGCTTGCTATATCCGGGTTACATGTGGGGCTATTAGCGGGGGCTGTACTGTTTTTGGTGCGTTTTACCTTGGCCACTATCCCTTATATTGCACTTCATTATCCGATTAAGAAGATAGCCGCCATTTGCGCGTTATGCGCGGCCATATTTTATATGGTTTTGGCTGGTGCAACAATACCGACGCAGCGAGCCGTTTTGATGAGTGCGATTGTCTTTTTGGCAATAATCCTTGATCGATCGCCTATCTCATTGCGATTGGTTGCTTTTTCCGCGTTGGTTGTTTTGGCCGTTAGTCCGGAAAGCCTTTTAAGCGCGAGCTTTCACATGTCATTTGGCGCGGTCATATGCCTGATTTATTTCTATGATACAACACGGCTTTTCTGGATTAATCAGTATAAGCATGGAGGCGCATTTCGAAAAATACTGCTCTATTTTATTGGCGTGTGCCTGACCACGGTGATCGCCAGTATTGCCACCGCGCCTTTTTCCTTATACCATTTTGGTCAAGTTTCTTTTCTTGGCTCAGTCGCCAATTTGATTGCGGTCCCTTTATTAGCCTTTATCATTATGCCCTTTGCTTTGCTTGGGCTTATTCTTATGCTATTTGGCTTGGAATATTGGCCAATGCAGGCTATGGGGATGGGGGTGGAGGGGATGCTTGATATTTCATATTGGGCGGCGGCTTTGCCCGCTTCTGTTATTCGCATGCCGGCATGGGGGTTTTTATCATTTTTATATGTTATCTGCGGGGGCTTGTGGATTATTTTGTGGAAAGGATGGGGGAAGGTTTTGGCTCTGCCTTTATTCTGTGCTTCTGCCTTGATAGCGAATTATCAACAGATGCCAAATATCATGGTTGCTGCCTCTCATAAGTTATTTGGGTTTTGGGGCGGCGATGGTGAATTATATATATCCTCTTACAGCAGCAAAAAATTTGTTCGTAAAAATTGGGAAGAATATTATGGCTTAGAGGAGGGTGCCGCCAAAAAGCTTGAA
>CAXBFT010000170.1:0-4707 GCA_963974945.1 uncultured Alphaproteobacteria bacterium | reverse complement strand
CCAAGCTTATCAAGTTGAGTTGTTCCCTCATCTGAACCAAAGCGCGAGAGCACATCCAGATTGACCACAGGCACATAAAGGCGGTCACCGCCCGCATATTCGATTTTCAAACAATCATAATATGTCCCCGCCGCATTTACGGTTTCCAGTGCAAGAAAACGCCCTATCCCATGATCAATATGTACAACCAAGTCGCCCTCATCCAACGCCGAAACCTCGGTCAGGAAATTATCGGATTTACGGCTTTTCTTAGCCTTACGCGCAAGGCGGTCACCCAGAATATCTTGCTCGCTCAACACCACCAAATCTGGCGCAGCAAAACCATGTTCAAGCGCAAGAACGCATAAACCAACCTCATGGGGTTTAAGCTTTTTCAAATCGCGCGCATCTTTAATTTCAACCACATCCTTAATTGATGCGTTTTCCATCACCCCCCGAAGGCGGGTTTTTGAACCCTCGCTATAGGTTGCAATCACCACCTGTTTTTTTGCGGTATGCAACACCATGATATATTTTTTAAGCTCGGCAAAAACATCGCCGTCAGGTAAGGCGCGTATATCAACAAAGTCACGCCCCTTACGTGCACCTTCATCAGGAGCATCAACGCCGTCCGCCGCGCCGAATGGTGAAAGGTCATAGCCCGCCGCCGTAAGGCTCTGCCATTCCTCTTTTTCTATATAAAGCGTTTCAACGGGGAGCGGATGATAGATTGATCCGGAAAGCACGCCCTTGCCTTGCTTCTTCTCCCGCTCCATCGCGGCGCGTTCCAAGCTTTGGCGCGCGTCATAAAAGTCACGGATTTGCACCATGCGCTCCGTATATGAATCGCGGGCATGATGGTCAAACATCACTGCCGCCTGAGGTACATAGTCAAAGACGCTATCCATACGCTCATAAAATAATGGCAACCAATGCTCCATCCCGTTATAGCGCCGCCCCTCTGAAACTGCCCCATAAAGCGGGTCATCTTTTTGAACCACACCAAAGGCATCACGATATTTACGGCGGAACTGCGCCACAGAGTCATCATTAAGGAAGAACTCGGTTACAGGTTGCAGGGCAAAGGATTTAAGCACCGCGTCTGTGCGTTGCGACAACGGGTCAAAGGTCTTGATACTTTCGACCTCATCGCCGAATAAATCAAGGCGGATCGGGTCATCATAGCCCGCAGGAAATATATCAACGATTCCCCCGCGCACCGCAAAATCCCCCGTCTCACGCACAGTATCGGTGCGGAGATACCCGTTTTGTGCCAAGAACATCGTCATCTGATCCAAATCAATGCGCCCGCCCACCACCGCGCTAAAACTTGCATTTTGCAGCGTTTCACGCGGCATGACGCGTTGTAAGGCCGCATTCACACTGGTTAAGATGATGCGCGGATAACGCTCTTTCTCTTGATCCCAAACCATCATCTGCGTCAGCGCCGCCACACGCGCCGCCACCACATCTCCATGCGGTGAAACACGATCGTAAGGCAAACAATCCCATGCAGGCAGAGTGATAACCTTAACATCAGGCGCAAAGAAATTAAGCAAGTCACGCAGCGCCGAAAGACGCGCATCATCAAGAGCAATATGAATCAATACACGATCTTGTGGCATAATTTCACGTGCGCGCCGCGCAAGAATGCGAGCATCTTGCCCCTCCGGTGCACCGTAAATCGTGACCAAATCAGCTCTTTTATCCGTATTCGGCGCTATATTGTGCAAAAGATTACCCTTTTTTACTTAAATTGTTGTTTGCCATTGAAATGCTTTTTATATATATGTTTCAGTCTATTTCAAGGGACATTGGACATTATGAGTGCGGATACAAAAGAATTGAATGAATCAGAAACAAAAGCAGACAAAGAACTGTTGAAAAAAGCTGTTTTAGGGCGTGGTAATAAAGTCACGACAAAACGTGGTTTTCAAGAGCGCATGTTTACGGCCGCGTTTAGCGGCTTTGTCTATCCGCAAATTTGGGAAGATCCTGAAATTGACATCCCCGCGATGAAAATTGATAACACCACGCGCATCATGACGATTTGCTCCGGCGGTTGCAATATGATGAACTACCTGACGGAGAGCCCTGCTTCGGTAACGGCGGTTGATTTGAACCCGCATCACGTTGCCCTTGGCCGCTTGAAAATTGCCGCCCTGAAATATCTTCCTGATTATGAGAGCTTCTTTCTGTTCTTTGGTTGCGCAGATGATGCGCAAAACATTGTGAATTATGACAAACATATTAAGCCGAACCTTGATAAATACACCCGCGAATATTGGGAGAAAAAAGTATTCCCGCATGGCCGCCGCATTAATATGTTCAAAAAGAACCTCTATAAATTCGGTCTTTTGGGCAAATCTATTGCCATGGTTCATTTGGTTGCAAAATTCTATGGCCAAAACCCGCGTGACCTTTTAAAAGCCCGCAGCCTGGAAGAGCAAAAAGTGATCTTCGACCGTACGCTTGGGCCGCTTTTTGAAAAGAAATTTGTAAAAATGATGTGCGGCAAGCCTGAGTCTTTATATGGCCTTGGCATCCCTCCTTCACAATTTGATGAACTGAATGAATCCGCTAAAGGCGATATGGCTTCTTTGCTGAAAGCCCGTCTGGAGCGCATGGCATGCCAATTCCCGATTCAGGATAATTATTTTGCATGGCAGGCCTTCGGCCGCGGTTACGACCGTGAAAACCGTCGCGCTATTCCGCGCTATCTGAAGGAAGAGCATTACGCGACCTTGAAGGCGAACATCGATAATGCCAAGGTAGAGCATTGCACCATCACCGAATATCTTGATAAGCAAGGCGCAGACAGCGTTGATGCCTATGTCTTCCTTGATGCTCAAGATTGGATGAATGACGATCAACTTAATGATTTGTGGGAAGCGGTTTTACGCTCTGCCACAGATGGCGCGCGCGTAATTTTCCGCACCGCCGGCAATGACAGTCCGTTGACAGATGGCTTGAAAGAGGAAACCCTTTCCCCGTGGGAATATGATGAGAGCTTAGCCGCCCCTAGAAACGAACAAGACCGTTCCTCTATCTATGGCGGATTTCATACATATACCTTAAATCGTGGCAAAAAATCTGCGCAAAAAGAAACACAAGCAGCATAAAAAGGCAGCATAGAGCATGGCAATAGACGCAATCAAACCAACCGGCAGCGAAGACCAAATCAAGAAAAACATGGATAACATGTATCGCTGGACCCGCCATGTCTATGATTTAACCCGCAAATATTACCTGCTTGGCCGTGATAGCTTGATCGAAAATCTGGATGCAAAAGACGGTGAAACAGTGTGTGAGGTCGGATGCGGCACGGCGCGCAATTTAATTAAAATCGCCAAACGTTATCCCGATGCAAAAATATTCGGTTTAGATGCCTCTGATGAAATGCTCAAAACTGCGCGTGGCAATGTTGAAAACGCGCATTTAAAAAATGGCATCACTTTGAAACAATCATTCTCTCAAAGCTTTAAACCTAATGAGCTTTTCGGCCTTGATGCGCCGATTGATAAAATTGTGTTTTCCTATGCCCTATCCATTATTCCGCCATGGCAAGAATCCGTTGACCATGCCTTAGAGTTATTACCGCAAGGGGGCGAGATGCATATCGTTGATTTCGGCGGGCAAGAGGATTTACCAAAACCATTTAGTAAATTCGTGTTTTGGTGGCTCGATAAATTCCATGTGTATCATAAACCTGAGATTTTAAACTATATGCAACGCCTTGCCGCCGAAGGCAAAGGCACGTTGGAAATCCATCATATGTTTAAAAAATATGCCTATCGCGCGGTGTTTAAGAAGATTTGATATAAAAGGGCCCCACCTTAGAACCTAACCCCTCTTAAACAAACTCAAACGCCAGTAATTTAACAAAAACGCTCATCCCTGCTATCTCGGCGGGGGCGGGTTCTTTTTTGGTGATCCAATTATACAGATCAGGATCGTTTTGACAGAGCAGTGCATCATATTCCGCAAGCTCATCCGCGTTGAATTCAGGCACATGCGTGGCCGCGAATTTTCCCATGAAAAGATCCATCTCCTTCGTCCCGCGATGGTCAGAGCGGAAAATAAGGCGCTTGCGCTTATTCTCTAACGGCTCATCGTCTTTTCCCGCAGGCTCCATAAAGTCACTCATAATTCGCTCTCGATCTTTTTTGTGTTCGGCGTTACTATACCCCCCAATAAACCGCATGTAAAAAGGAAAAATATCGTTTGAGTGGCCGCCCCTTTGCTTTAGACCCGCTATTTCGCTCTATCACCGCTCTGCCCGGTGTCGGCCCGCGCACGTCCAAGCTTTTGGCAAAGCTGATTGGCGGGGAGAAGGTTTTTGACCTGTTGCTTCATGCGCCTGTTGATTTCATTGATCGCCGATTTTCATGCCCCGTTGCCCATTGCCCAAATGGCAAAGTCCTGACCACACAAGTACATATTGAGAAGCATTTCCCTAATGCGCGCAAGTCTTTACCCTATCGTGTTAAAGCATCGGATGAGAGTGGCGAGATTTCCCTCGTCTTTTTCCGCGCAAATAAGGGCTGGATCGAAAAATTACTGCCCATTGGCGCGGATATTGTCATCAGTGGCAAGGTTGAATACTTCCAAGGGCAACCACAAATGGTTCACCCCGATATTGCGGCGGCAGATGAGCGCGAAACACTGGAATCAGTCGAGCCGATCTACCCCCTTACGGCGGGTGTAACCAATAAAAATATAAACAAA
>CAXBFT010000169.1:0-4739 GCA_963974945.1 uncultured Alphaproteobacteria bacterium | reverse complement strand
TCTTACGATCAGGCCATCATAAGAACATCGCAAAGTGGAGATTGGAACAAGCGCAATCCCTGACCCAGAGCCGCCGCCCCGACCTTTGGGATGCGTATAAAAAGAGCAAAAAATAACTTGTCATTCATACTTCTTTGCTATAAGAAGATGCAAACTTGATGTAATCCATCAAAAAAAGAAAATTGAACCGCCGGTATGCTCTAATGGTTGAGGATATTCGAAATCGGGTTCTTATAAAGGATGAATACCATGAATATATTACAAAAATTCGAAGCTAAGCAGCTTGAAAAATTACAAGCGACAAAAGAAGTGCCGGCATTCAGCCCTGGCGACACTATTAAAGTGAATGTAAAAATTAAAGAAGGTACGCGTGAGCGTATTCAAGCCTATGAAGGTGTATGTATTGCGCGCGAAGGCTCAAGCATCAATGAAAGCTTCACTGTCCGTAAAATCAGCTATGGCGAAGGCGTAGAACGTGTATTCCCACTTTGGAGCAGCCGTATTGATTCAATCGAACTTGTTCGCCGCGGTTCTGTTCGTCGCGCGAAACTCTACTATCTTCGTGATCGTCGTGGTAAATCTGCTCGTATTACAGAGCGCACAACCGGACACGGTATTGAAAGCAGAGAAGAAATGGCCGCTCAAGCTAAAGCAAAAAAATCTGCTGCTAAAGCAGAAAAAGCAGCAGCAAAAGCAGCAAAGTAAGATTTATATAAATCTTAAATACATAAAAATAGAGCCACGAATTTTCATGGCTCTTTTTTATATGTTATTTTTAATACGTTCTATTTACCGTCATGAATAATAGCGGTCATCGCAAAGCCACCTGATGCGAATACCGGATACGGCTCTTTTACTTGCTCAATTGGTTTTTTAAATTTCATTATAATGCCCCTTATTGTAAATATTAATGTGTTGCGATAGATAGATTGGCGCGTAATGACACAGATGTACCAGCATAATGATCCGCACGAAGTTCAATTGTTTTGGCCGTTTGAAAATGATTTGCTAAAGCCTCGGGTGCGTACCCCACCAAGAACACTCCCTCATGCAAAACGGCATGAACGGCGCGGCTAATCGGATCAAATAGAACATTCTCTGCCTTGGCGTAACATGGATCAGAAAATTCGATAGAAAGATTGTCGGAAATACTTAAGAATTTGGCATCAATACCATGCTCTTCAATAGAAATATGCGCCATATAAAAACCCCTTTGATTATCTCTTGCACTGCACAATCGCTAGTGTAGATCAAAGGGGTTTAGGAATGGTTAAAATTAAAACCAGACTAATTACATTCTAGAGAGCTTTGCCCTACGCGCTGCTGTAAGTCCTGAATCTGCTCGGCAACATTATCCTGATATGCGGTCATATCGCGCCCGACTTCTTGCAAGCGATCCCTCATAATAGTCAAGTCGTTTACCAATAAGAATTTATCATTTGCGACACTTCCTGCCTCCATACCTTTCATATCTTTGACATAAGTATCAAGCGTAACAAAATTATTGCCAATATCTTGCTTAAAATCTTCGTTAGAATAATATTTAATGGCATCAGAAGCCACTTCACCAGTACCCTCGCCGCTAAAACGTCCAATAATACCAACGCTTTCATGGACTAAAAAGCCTTTTTCAGTATTTTGGATAACAATAGGCACTGTTTGGATATCGTACTGAGGACTTACTATCCCCTCATTACCACCCACTGTTTCCGAAAATTTAGATTTAATATTCTCAATTGCATCAATACCAGACATTATATTTCACCCATTTTTAATATTTTTTTTGATTATGACCTAAAGGCGTATAAAAAATCAAATAAATTATGACTAAAACTCGACAAAACATGTTGGAAATATTATACCCTAAGGATTAAATTTATTCTGATGAACATGGATCGTAAAATGACAGCGCGAACGCTTTTTCAAAAAATATGGGATGATCACGTTATTGAAACAGGTGAAGATGGCACTTGCCTGATTTATATCGATCGTCACCTCGTGCATGAAGTCACCTCGCCACAAGCATTTGAGGGCCTTCGTATGAGCGGGCGTAGCGTACGCAAGCCACAAAACACATTGGCTGTTATGGATCATAACGTACCCACGACAGATAGATCAAAGCCGATTGAAGAGCCTGAAAGCCGTATGCAAGTTGATACGCTTCGTAATAATTGCACAGAATTTGGTGTAAAGCTTTTTGACTTAGATGATAACCGTCAGGGCATTGTACATATTATCGGGCCGGAGCAAGGATTCACCCAACCGGGTATGACTATAGTTTGCGGCGACTCGCATACCTCCACCCATGGCGCGTTTGGTGCCTTGGCCTTTGGGATTGGAACTAGTGAAGTTGAGCATGTTTTGGCCACACAGACACTGATCCAAAAACCCGCTAAGAATATGCGCATCACCGTTGATGGTAAGTTGAGCGATGGCGTCACCGCAAAAGATATGATCTTGGCAATTATCGGCGTGATTGGTACGGCAGGCGGTACGGGCTATGTCATTGAATTTACAGGTGAAGCAATGCGCAGCCTTTCAATGGAGGGGCGCATGACAGTTTGCAATATGGCGATTGAAGGCGGTGCGCGCGCAGGACTGATTGCTCCCGATGACACCACATTCAATTACGTCAAAGGTCGCCCCATGGCACCTAAAGGCGATGAATTTGATAAGGCCGTTGCCTATTGGAAGACTCTGTTTTCAGATGAAGGTGCGGTTTATGATAAGGAGGTAATCTTAAAGGGCGCAGAGATCGCGCCAACACTGACTTGGGGAACAACGCCCGAAGATGTTGTTCCAATCACCGGAAACGTCCCTGCTCCCGAAGATTTTTCAGATGTTAATAAGCAAGCATCAGTAAAACGCATGCTCGATTATATGGGATTAACCGCCGGCACGAAAATGACCGACATAAAAATTGATAAAGTGTTTATTGGCTCATGCACGAATGCCCGCATCGAAGATTTACGCGCCGTTGCTGATGTCGCAAAAGGCAAAAAAGTCGCAGATGGTATTGAGGCAATGGTCGTTCCCGGCTCCGGTCTTGTGAAAGCAATGGCGGAAGAAGAGGGTATTGCGGATATTCTTATTGCGGCAGGATTTGACTGGCGAGAACCTGGATGTTCTATGTGTTTGGGAATGAATCCTGATCAATTAAAGCCGGGGGAGCGCTGCGCCTCTACATCAAACCGTAACTTTGAGGGACGTCAAGGACGCGGCGGACGTACACATCTGGTATCACCAGCAATGGCGGCGGCGGCGGCAATCACCGGTAGGCTCACTGATGTTAGAAAACTCTAAGCATATCCAAATATAGAGCCATTCTTTAAAAATCAATTTGCAAATGCAATGTGGTACCGATGCAGCTCGCGTCGCCTTCAGGACAAACGCCTAAGCGCCCTGCGCTACGTATATCTTCAAAATCTTGCTTTACCGCTGCAGAAACACCGATCCGCCAATTTGATCCCCCCGCGCCAACATTGCCAAGGCACCTCCATGCCTCTGACGAGGACGTAGCCGTACCACCCTTAGATGATGAGAAATCTGTTTCACCACATTTAAACGCTTGAATATTGCTCTGCTTTTGTGAGCTATCATGATTATAACCCCATTGATACGAAGGCGTCGATGCAACAACATGATCCATCTTACACCCCTCGGATTGGAATGCATAAGATAACGAAGAACAGGATCGTTTCCCTGCCTGGTTTTCGGTGTCTATAATTTGTAGATTTAATAACGGCTTACCCTCTGCCTGTACGTCAACAGTTTTAACAATTACAGGCTTGGTTTCATCTGACGTTTCAGGCACATCACCCACCTCAACGTGTAATATATCACCCCCAACCATAAGGTCAGAAGATGGCTTGGCATTTTGCTCCTCCTCCAGGAACTCATCCCTATCAATACCTTGGGTATATACAATTAACGATGCGGCAAGGGCAAACTCTCGCATTCGATCAAAAAATGATTTCATTTTATCCCGCCTAAATCATCATTATTTCCTTATCCATCTTTACATAGAGCGTAAAATATATCAACTTTTACAATAGACGTGGGAATCATATGAATGAGTAACTGGCCGGATAATTTTGATTTTGAGACTGACTCCATATGTCAGGAGGTCTTCAAACCCTTTATCGAGGGGGAGCTGAGCGCCTTAAAGGCCTATGATGAGCAGCGTCCTCAAGGAATTACCTATATTTTCCACGAACATGCCGCGCGCGTTGCCAATAATATGCGCAAAACATGCGCCCACATGGGCCTTGGCGACAAAGTCGCGAATAATATGTATTGGGCAATCCTCCCCCATGATATTGGCAAGAAGAATTTGCCTGTTGACCTATGGGATAAAGAAGAAAAACCAACCGATAACTTAAAACGTATTCGCCGCACCCACACATTACTTGGCGCGCAAATTGTGCAGGAATATTTTCCTGATACTAACCACCCATTCAAGGATCTAATGGTTGATATTATGGCCTATCACCATGAGCAAATGGATGGCAAAGGCACACATGGAATTTCACCTGAAAAGCTTTCCACCCCCGTTAGGCTCGCCGCCATTGTTGAGGCATTTGACGGGTGGCGTATATGGCGGCCGCATTATGCCGATCGTGATATTTCTATTCCTGCTGTGCTTAAACGCATGCGTGATGAGAAAGGCGCTGAAATTTTTGACCTTGAATTGTTTGAATCCTTTGAGTAAAATCTTCTACCCACGTTTCTAATAACTC
>CAXBFT010000168.1:0-4774 GCA_963974945.1 uncultured Alphaproteobacteria bacterium | reverse complement strand
GGTTGGGTGGAATGATGACAAACTGGAACACAATCACTTTGTCTATCAACCGCTTGCGCGAACTTGATAAACTTTTTGCGGGTGACCAAAGCGGTTACACGAAAAAAGAAATCCTTATGATGACACGCGAGCATAAAAAACTTGTTGATTCTATCGGTGGTATTAAAGATATGGGCGGTCAACCTGATGCTCTATTCATCATCGACACAAACATGGAAGATATTGCAATCAAAGAAGCAAATAAATTGGGCATCCCTGTTTTTGCTGTTGTTGATAGTAATGGTAACTTAGATGGTGTTGATTACCCAATTCCAGGTAATGACGACGCATTGCGCGCAATCGACCTTTACTGTGAGCTTGTATCTGGTGCAGTTCTTGATGGACTACAGGCAGAGCTTAAATCTGCCGGTCGCGACATTGGCGCGGAAATCGACGTTAAAGTTGAGCTTCCTGCAGAAGAAGAGAAAAAAGCGGCATCGGCTTAATTGCTGGTGCTTTGCACATTTATAACGTTAATACACAAATAAAGAGGACAAAGACATGGCTGATATTACAGCATCAATGGTAAAAGAATTGCGCGAAAGCACGGGCGTTGGCATGATGGACGCAAAAAAAGCTTTGGTTGAAAACGATGGTAACATGGAGCAAGCGGTTGACTGGCTTCGTACCAAAGGTTTAGCAAAAGCAGCGAAAAAATCAGGTCGTACCGCCGCAGAAGGTTTGGTTGCCGTTGTAACAAACGGTAATAAAGGCGCAGTGATTGAGCTTAACTCAGAAACTGATTTTGTTGCACGTAACGAAGCGTTCCAAACATTGGTTCGTGATGTTGCTGCAAAAGCGGTTGATGTTAATAATGTTGAAGAATTAGCAAATGCTGACCTTGGCGGAAAAACAGTTGCTGAAACGATTACTGCTCTTGTTGCTAAAATTGGTGAAAACATGGCTCTTCGTCGTATGGAATCATTCGAAGTATCTCAAGGCGCCGTTGTTGGTTATGTCCATAGCGCACTTGCAGACGGTCTTGGAAAAATCGGTGTTTTGGTTGCCTTGGAATCAAGTGCAGATGCAGAGTCTCTTCAAGCAATAGGCAAACAAATAGCAATGCATGTTGCCGCTGCTAACCCAATGTTCCTTGATAAAGATGCCGTTTCCGATGACGTAATTGAACGTGAAAGAAGTGTTTTAAAAGAGCAAGCAATTGAATCAGGCAAGCCTGCTGATATCGCAGAAAAAATGGTTGAAGGTCGTATCCGTAAATTCTACGAAGAAATTTGCCTGACACAACAAGCATTCATCATGAACCCTGATCAAACTGTAACCGAAGCAGTTGATGCCGCTGGTAAAGAGCTTGGTGCGCCAATCAAATTGGTTGGCTTCTCACGCGTTCAGCTTGGTGAAGGTATCGAAAAAGAAGAAACTGATTTCGCCGCAGAAGTTGCAGCAGCCGTAAACGGCTAACAGTTTTTCTACTATATTTTAATCAGCCGCGTTGCAAGTTCTCGCGGCTGTCTTTATATTTAACGCGCGTGTATTGAGAGAGAATAGGGCTATGGGAATGACAGCAGAAAATACAAATCCGAATATCACCCCCGCTTTACCCTATAAACGTATCATGCTTAAAATGTCAGGTGAGGTCCTTATGGGTGATAAGGAATTTGGCCTCGACTCAGACACTGTACAACGCGTTGCTTCAGATATTAAACAAGTTGTAGATTTGGGCATGGAGGTCTGTGTTGTTGTTGGCGCAGGTAATATCTTCCGCGGCGTTGCTGGCGCATCAGAAGGTATGGATCGTACAACGGCAGATTATATGGGAATGCTTGGTATTGTTATCAATGCACTCGCGCTTCAAAATGCATTGGAAAATATGGATGTTGATACGCGCGTCCAATCTGCTATTCGTATGGATTCAATCTGTGAACCATATATTCGCCGCCGCGCAATGCGCCATATGGGACGGGGTCGCGTTGTTATCTTTGCTGCAGGAACAGGAAATCCTTATTTTACAACCGATACAGCCGCCGCACTTCGTGCATCCGAAATGGATTGTGATGTGATTATGAAAGGCACAAAAGTTGATGGTGTGTATTCTGCTGATCCCAAAAAAGACCCGTCCGCAGTACATTATGATCGCATTTCATATATCGAAGTCCTGACAAAAGATTTGAAAGTTATGGATGCAACTGCTATTTCTTTAGCACGTGAAAATAATATCCCAATTGTCGTATTTTCAGTTATGGAGGAGGGCAGCTTTGCTGAGGCCGCGCAATCCAAGGGAAAATATACTGTCGTAACAAATATATAAGAAAAATAAAGAGGTGCTCAATGGCTTATAGTAAACAAGATATAAAGCGTCGCATGGATGGCGCAGTTGAAGTTTTGAATAAGGAATATACAGGGCTTAGAACCGGCCGTGCCTCTGCAAGTTTTCTTGACCCTGTGATGGTTGATATTTACGGCAGTAAAATGCCACTTAATCAAGTTGGAACGGTAACAGTCCCTGAATCACGTATGCTTGTCGTGCAAGTATGGGATGGATCTGCCGTTCGTTCCGTTGAAAAAGCTATCCGTGATGCGGGGCTGGGCCTGAACCCGATGCCTGATGGAAATAATATTCGTATTCCTATTCCTGACCTTAATGAAGAGCGCCGTACAGAGCTTACAAAAGTGGCTGGTAAATATGCCGAAAGCGCACGCATCTCAGTGCGAAATGTTCGTCGTGATGGTATGGATGGTATCAAGAAAATGGAAAAAGATGGTGATATTTCAGAAGATGACATGAAACGCCTTTCTGATGAAGTTCAAAAAATGACGGATGAAACCATAAAAAAAATTGATGATATGCTGGTTTCAAAAGAAAAAGATATTATGACCGTTTAAAACGGGGAGCCGTCGCATGGCAGAGGACACTCTGGACATAAAAAATGCAATTCCTCGCCATATAGCCGTTATAATGGATGGCAATGGACGTTGGGCAAAAAAACGTGGTCTTCCCAGAAGTATGGGGCATAAGAAAGGCGCGGATAGTGCGCGTAATATCGTAAAATATGCCGCAAATGCCGGCGTTGAGTATATTACACTTTTTGGTTTTTCTTCTGAAAACTGGAATCGTCCTGCGGATGAAATTCAAGAACTGATGAAGCTTCTGCGTCAGTATCTGCGCTCACAAACCGCTGAATTCCATAAAAATAATGCAAAACTTACCGTTATCGGTGATCGCAGCGCCTTTGATTTTGATATTATTGATCTGATTGAAAATGCTGAAAAACTCACGCAAGAAAATAATCGTATACATGTTATTATCGCCCTGAATTACGGCGGTCGGAATGATATTTTATATGCGGCGAAGGCATTAATAAACAAAGCAATTGAAAATAAAGATAGTATCGATTTCGATTTATTTGAAGATCAGTTCTCAAACGCACTCATGACATCCGGTATTCCCGACCCTGATTTGCTCATCCGCACCAGTGGCGAGCAGCGTATTAGCAACTTCCTACTGTGGCAATGTGCCTATGCCGAAATGATTTTCACGCCTACACTTTGGCCTGATTTTAGTGAGGCTGATTTTAATATAGCCCTAAATGAATACGCAAATAGAGATCGCCGTTTCGGTACAGTCAAACACTCAGAGGCATAATGACAATGGCAATGTCACAGACATTGATAAAAAGAATACTTTCTGCGATTATCCTTGCTCCATGTTTCTTATATATAATTTATATAGGTGATATGCCATTGGTGATATGGCTTTGCATTGCCTTTGCACTTTCAATATATGAGTGGTTTTTTCTCTCCCGAAAAACGGAATATTTCTTTCCTGTCTTAATTTTAGGGATAATCTATATGGCATTATCATATGGTAGTTTTCTTGCATTAAGAGAGATTTATTCACTTAACATACTTTTGATCTTCCTTGGCATGATATGGATGAGTGATATAGGCGCATATTTTGTAGGAAAGACCTTTGGCGGACCAAAACTTATCCAGAAAATAAGCCCCAATAAAACATGGTCGGGTTTTGGCGGAGCATTATTCTTTCCCGCCTTATTCGCCGTTATATGGGTACTCTTTTTTGGATTGCATCCTGATTTCGATCACAATAAATTCTACATAACGTACCCCGTGGCCGCTATTTTAGGCGTTGTGACCGGAAGTGTCGGGCAAGCGGGGGATTTGCTTGTCTCTTTTGTAAAGCGTCAAGCCAATGTCAAAGATACAGGAAAGCTTATTCCAGGTCATGGCGGCCTGCTTGATCGTATTGATTCAATGTTGCTGGGTGCGCCTATATTTTTCATTCTTATAACGTTGTTATCCTATGTCATCTAAAAAAAAAATAAGCATACTTGGTGTAACCGGTTCAATAGGCCAAAGCACAACAGATGTTATACTTGCAAATCCTGATGCATTTGAAGTTCATGCCGTAACCGCGCATAAAAATGTTGAGGCGCTTGCAAAGGCCGCAATAAAGCTCAAAGCGGCAAAAGCAATCATTGCTGATGAAAGTTTAATTGATCAATTAAGAGCGTATCTAAAAAATCAGAATATTGAGGCTCTGGGCGGCTCCGGTAATATAGAGGCCATCGCAGGAGAGCAAACAGATTTGGTTATGGTGGCAATAATGGGCTTTGCCGGATTACGCCCGATTATCAACGCCATAAATAATGGTATTCATGTTGCCATAGCAAATAAAGAGCCATTGGTTGCGGCGGGCGGATATATTACGAATCTAGCAAAAGAAAAGAATGTCAAAATATTACCTGTTGATAGCGAG
>CAXBFT010000167.1:0-4815 GCA_963974945.1 uncultured Alphaproteobacteria bacterium | reverse complement strand
TTCCGGTGGTGATACTACAAGTATAAAGGGGCAATTTCTTTCTATTTCCATCACTGCGATGGGACTTGTCCCTCGTGGCGCGGCGGTACGACGCGGCGGGGCGAAAGAGGGCGATGTTCTACTTGTCACGGGGGCTATTGGGGATGCTGTCTTAGGGTTAAAGGCAATCAGAGCCGCAGCAGCAGATGATTACGCGGGCGCTGTTTCGCGCTATCAACTGCCGCAACCAAGGATGGACGTGCATGACATTGTACAAAAATATGCGCATGCGGCGGCAGATGTCTCTGATGGATTGCTTGCTGATTCCATGAATATTGCAAAAGCCTCGGGCTTGGGGCTTGAAATTGATCCGTCAAAAACACCGCTTTCCAAAGACGTACAGTTGGCCTTGGATAAAAATATGATCTCGTGGCAGGATATATTATGTGGCGGCGATGATTATGAGCTGATTTTAGCTGTTCCTGAATCAGTGGTTAAGCAGTGTATTAATGAATTTAATAATAAGAATATAAATCTATGTGTTATTGGGTGTTTTACATCTAAAGCTTTAGAATTGCATATTTTAGATACGGTTACGTACCGTATTGATGACGAAAACCTTGGCTGGAAACACTTTTAACGATTTTTATTTTATGTGTACGTGCCATAGGGGGTTTTGAGTGATTCGGTGTATAAAACCAAAAATGAAATGGCAGGATAGTGAAAATATAAATAAATCGCAATATGCATATATTTTTGCATGTTTTCCATTGCTCTGGCTCTTGCCTTTGCGTAAAGTTCGGAGTAATAAGAACCCTGATAAAAATCCTGCGCAAAACTGCGTCTTAGGGTTTGAAAGATTTATACATTACTAAAAATTAGAGAGAGCAGATATTATGACTCAAATCGTTGTTCCAACACTTGGTGAATCTGTTGCCGAAGCAACTGTCGCGCAATGGCTTAAAAAAGAAGGCGATGCCGTTAAGGCAGATGAGCCAATTGTTGAGCTTGAAACAGATAAAGTGACCTTGGAAGTCAACGCACCGGCTGATGGTGTTATCATGAAGATCGCCGTTGGTGAAGGTAACACTGTGGAAGTTGGCGCGATATTGGGCGAAATGGAAATTGGCGCTGTTGCCAATGATAGCGCTCCTGCAAAGAAAGAAGAGCCGAAGAAAGAGGCCGCTGCTGCTGCCGCGCCATCTCAAGTGGCTGCGCCTTCTGCGGATGCAAAAACATCTCCTGCTGTTCGTAAGATGATTGCGGATAATAACTTGGATGCTTCTAAAATCCCAGCAAGTGGGAAAGACGGACGTATTTCAAAAGAAGATGTTGAAAAATTCCTTGCAAGTGGCGCGTCGAAATCTGCTGCACCTGTTGCTGCTGTTGATCAAGGTCCACGCGAAGAACGCGTTAAAATGTCAAAACTTCGTCAGGTTATTGCTCGTCGTTTGAAAGAAGCACAAAACACAGCTGCTATGCTTACGACCTTTAATGAGGTTGATATGGGTCCGGTTATGGATCTTCGTAATGAATATAAAGATGCATTTGAAAAGAAACACGGCATTAAGCTTGGCTTTATGTCTATTTTCATCAAAGCAACAATTCAGGCATTGAAAGAATTCCCTGCAATTAATGCGGAAATTCAAGGCGATGAGCTTGTTTACAAAAACTATTACAATATCGGTGTTGCGGTTTCTACGCCACAGGGGCTTGTTGTTCCGGTGATTCGTGATGCGGATAAAATGTCTATGGCAGAAATCGAAGCAAAAATCGTTGATTTCGGTAAGCGCGCCCGCGATGGTAAGCTTTCCATGGATGAGATGAGCGGCGGTACATATACAATAACAAATGGTGGTGTGTTTGGTTCATTGCTTTCAACACCGATTTTGAATACACCGCAATCAGGTATTTTGGGTATGCACTCTATTCAAAAACGTCCAATGGTTATGAAAGACGGTTCTATTCAGGCACGTCCAATGATGTATCTTGCACAGTCTTATGATCACCGCATCGTTGATGGCCGTGAAGCAGTTAGCTCGCTCGTGCGTATCAAACAAGCGCTTGAAGACCCTGCGCGTTTACTTTTGGATGTTTAAGATAAGCACCTGATTGGTATAAAAATATAAGCCCCGCAATTCATATGCGGGGCTTTTTATTGGCTGATATTTTATCTTATAGAGCTTTGTAATGCGTCTATACGCTGGTTTGTCATATCGTAAAGGCAGATTTTTTCAATAAAAGCCGCCTCAAAATTACTTGCACCTGATATGGTTTTTTGACGGTTACATTCAATTTCACGATATTTTTCGAAGAGCTCCTTGCTTTTTGTAAGATAGCTTAAATATCTGTATTTGTTTAAGAGCGTCTTTGAATTGAGCGCCGAGTCAATTTCATCAAATTTAGTAGAGAGAGGATCGTTATTATCATTTCTCATCGCCGCCTGTCTCTTTTCTTCTATTTCTTCATTGGCAAGGGCATCTTTTGTTTTGGCAATTTCAAGCATTTCATTTTCTATAATTTCACGAACCTGATTGCGGTCTTTATAGGCCATTGAAAGGCAAAAAGAGATAGCGCCTTCACTTTCAGAATTTTCAAAGCAATTTTTTACAAGGTTTTCTGAAAAACCAGTGGTTGGCGTAAAGATAATGGATAAACATAGAAGATAGAAAAAATATCGCATTTAGGACCCTCAATAATATAACTTTATTTTTTTGTAAAACTAAGTATATCGATTTAAGACTGTATTTCTATGATTTTATGCTTTTTAATTTGGCCCAATGCCGTGAGGCCATGTGTATCTCTTGAGGTGTTCATATCGCCGATTTGAAGGGATTTATACCCCGCGCCAATAAGATTAACAAATTCACGCGATGTTGGCACTTGGCTGGAATAGAGGTAATGGGGATCAATCTTCAATCCATATCTGGCGCAGGTTAAAAGCAGGCGGTTAAGGGGTTGGATTGTCGGTTCATATTTATTTTTCCCCTCATTAAACAGAGTATTTTCTTGCTCACTGGTCAAACCAATAGAGCGATGGGTGCGCGCATATAAAAATGTATATTGGCCAAGCGTAGTTTTTACATAGCAAGCGGCAAAAGGCGTTTTGTTACTAATTTCTTCGATCAGTGCAAGAAAATGCGCGTGATTTATTTGCGCTTGTTCCAAGGGTATATGATGCACGGGGCGCTGTATCGGGCGCAAACTCAAAGTGTCAGGTTCAATGAGTGTTTTGTATTCGCGGGTCTTTATATTCATTTCATACACACCAATACCCGCAGCCCTGAATATGGGAATTGATACATCCTCAAAGTAGGGCTTTATTTTAAGGCCGAGTGGCGTGTTATGCGTATGGGAATCTATATATACATTTTTAATGCGTGCCTCAATAATTGCTTTGGTACAATTAGGGCAGGGCAGATCCGTAATGTAAATATCCGCGCCCTCTGTTAATGGGGCATCTAAAATAGCCGCTATTTCTGCATGGACGGTTGTACTGGCATTGCCAAGCTTTTGATCCCGACCAATTTTTTCGGACAGAATCGGTGGCCAGAAATTTGATCGGGCAACAGAAAAACCTAGGCCGGTTATGTCTTTGCCACAGATATACGCACCAACTTTATGCGTGGGATGTTGGCTTTGATTCTCTATGTCTAATGCGGCTTGGATGTTTGTAAAATGGTTTATTTTCATTTGAAAATTTCTATGCTCAAAAATATAAAAATCATTATATAGATTAGAGCTTAAAAGCTTGTTAATAAAGGGAATTGTTGAATATTATATTTTTTGAATAAAAGTTTGCATGTTTCAAAAAAATTATGTTAACAAGGGTCAACAGTTTTGATGAAAAAACAATTGGGATGGTAACATGGTTGATATAGATGCTCTTTCACATTTAAGTGAGAGTTTGGCTTATGTTGATAATTTTCTGGATGATATTCAAGATGGAAAAAAGTTATATCTTGATCCCTCTAATGCCAGAGAAAAACATGTTATTGATTTTATCCATGCCCTTTATCCCGATGATTTTGATCATGTCCTAGACCGCAGTCTGGATACACGCCCAGAAAATTTTTATATTACGCCCGATCAGGTGAAAAATGGACAAGATTTTTCTATTCTTCAGGTTGATACGCGGGTTCAACCGCTCCATGAAAATTTGCATAATGCAAATCATGTGTTATTTGGCCGCGCATCAAAAATTCAAACGCATAATTTCGTTGTCGCTGGTGCAGACTTGCATTATCGGGATCGCAGGGATTTTCAAGGAAGCTTTGATCGCTCGCCTAATATGTTCTTGCATTGTAAAGGCGATGTTGTTTCGCTTTCGCAGACGATAAAATTATTACGCCAAGTGATTGATGGTAGTGATAATAATGAACGCAGTATCCTGTTTGACAATACGACTGAGCGTTTTACGCCGATTTTGCGCATGCTTAATCTGGATTTTCCTGAGTCTATAAATTCATTAAATGACACACTGAAAAAAGCAGGAAAAAAAGCGGTCATCGCCGTTGTAGAGGAAAAGAATACGGCGTTAGGGCGATTAAAAGCGATTGGTGTTGATGTTGAAAAAACATTGCCACCCTTACCGCGCATTATTCCAGATAAGGTTTTTCAGGCGACGAGTAGCCAAGAAAAGATTGACGATATTCGTCTTGCGCTTCGTGATCATCGATCCGGGCTGAATATTATAAGTGCGGATGCGTTGGGCGGATTAAGTGAGCATGATCCGGAATTTAAATATACCTTCGCAGGGAATGATTTTGCAAAGGCGCTTACGACGATTATAGACAAACAAAATAATCCGCATGTTGATACTGTTTTAAAACAAAT
>CAXBFT010000166.1:0-4828 GCA_963974945.1 uncultured Alphaproteobacteria bacterium | reverse complement strand
GCATATAAGGATAAGGGCTTTGATATTACCTATTGGCAACAAAATGATAATGGCGGTTGGGATAAAAAGGCGTAGTGATCACAAAATAAAGCCAAACGAGACTATAGCGCATAAAAAAAGACCGTAGAATATACGGTCTTTTTTAATTTTGATGGAAGGCAGGCATCGTTTAGTGATGCGTTGCTTCCGCAGGTGCACTTTCTTCTGCGGCCTCTTCCGCAGGAGGAGCGAAGGCCGCTTGCTCTGCTGCTATATCCGCATCAGTTGGAAGGGCAAATGGCGCATCAGATTGTTCACGAAGCCAAGCGATTATGGCGGCGCGATCTGCGGGTTTTTTAATTCCTGCAAAGTTCATTTTTGTACCGCTAATGTATTTCTTGGGTTTGGTGAGGAAATGGTTGAGCGAATCATAATCCCAAATTCCGCCTTTGGCCTTCATATCATCAGAATAGGCAAAACCGGCAGCTGCGCCTTTTGAATGTCCGACAACGCCCCAAAGGCTTGGCCCTTGTTTAACCGGACCGCCTTTGTCAAAGGAGTGACATGCTGCGCAGGCCTTTGAAATTTTTGCGCCTTTTGCTGTGTCTGCTTCGGCTAATAAGGCCATGATCGGATCGGGTAACTTTGGCTTTGCCGCTGCGCTGCTTCCGCTATCTCCCGAAGCGGCCTCAATTGCAACTGCATCTTGTTCAAGAGCCTCCGGAGCGACGATTGTTTCTGCCGCATATCCAACAAGCATAACTGTTATGAATGCACATAGTACGGCGGCGAATAATTTATTAAGTTCAAAACCTGACATAAGAAAGCCAAACCTATATTTTTAAAGTTAAAATTTATCATAAAAAGGAAAACAAAATACCACCTTGATTATAATCAAGTATTATTTTGTAAGTAAACTATAAGCACTTCATTTCCTTTTGTCGACATAGATATACAGTTTGAGTATAGTCATTCAACTAAAAAATTGTTAAATAACGAAATTATTGATATTTAAGGGAAATTAAAGACCATGGTCATCGACTATAAAACCATTTCGTTTCAAGGCGCGCATGGCGCATATTCTGATATGGCGTGTCGCGCCGTCTACCCTGAATTAACGACAGTGCCTTGTGAAACATTTGATGATGCGTTCCGCGCCGTGATGGATGGGCATGCCGACTTGGCTATGATTCCTGTTGATAATACGATTGCAGGGCGCGTCGCCGATGTGCATCATCTGATGCCACAGGGTGAGTTATTTATTATCGGCGAGCATTTCCAGCCCGTTAAGCATATGTTGCTTGGTGTAAAAGGCGCAAAGATTGAGGATATTAAGCATATCCATAGCCATGTTCATGCTTTACCGCAATGTCGCAAATTCTTGAAAACTATAAAAGCATCGTCGCATGTTCACGCGGATACAGCGGGCGCCGCCAAGGAAATAGCGGAGAAAAATGATCCGAGCCATGCGGCGATAGCATCATCTCTGGCCGCTGAAATTTACGGTTTAGAAATTTTACAAAGTGGTATTGAGGATGTAAAAAGCAATGTCACGCGCTTTTTAATTCTGTCTGCGGAGCCGCATTTCCCTGATCTTGAAGATGAAAATGTTTTGACGAGTTTGTTATTCGAGGTGCGTAATATTCCGGCCTCGCTCTATAAGGCGTTGGGCGGATTTGCAACAAATGGCCTGAGTTTGAGCAAGCTTGAATCCTACGTAGATGAGAATTTTCAGGCGGCGCGTTTTTATTGTGATATTGAAGGCCACCCGGAAAGCCGAGCCTTTAATCGTGCGTTAGAAGAGCTTGGTTTTTTTGCCAAAGATGTAAAGCTATTGGGCGCCTATCCCGCGCATCCATTCCGTAAATCTTATGGCGGTGGCGTAGATACCGATCACGGGGAATTGTAAATTAGCTCTTGCCAGCCTTATATATAGATGTTTAGGGTGGAGGTGAAAAAAATGTAGTAACAGGGGACTTTCTATATGCCAACACATGCCGAATTATCAGCAAAACTTCTTAGTGACGCCGCGGCCTTTTTCCGTACACTTGCCTCGCAGAATGAGAATTTGACAGATCAGATGACTGAAAATGCCACTGTATTTGAACAAATGTCTCAGCTTATTGCGAATGATCCACAAGGGGATTTAGAAGGCACGCCAAATGCGGAGCTTACAGGACGTTTATTGAAGGATGCCGCCGGTTTTTTCCGTACATTGGCCGAACAAAACGAACCTATTCGAGAACAAATGCATGAAAATGCCAATGTCTATGAGCAAATTGGTGATTTGGTTATCGCTGATCCTCTGGGCGTACTGGATTAGATCTCTTGTGCGTTACGCAAAAACGCACTAAATGCACCATACCAGCTAGGAGCAGCGCGATCATATACACGTATTATTTTTGATATGGTACGATTCGCCTGCGGACAGAAAAACATCTTCTTAATCTCAATTTTCTTATACAGACCCTTACGGTGTAAAATCCGTGCATGTTTTATTGCACGTTGCATTGACTTGGAATTGCCGACCTTTTCCCATTGCGCCAATCGGTTGGCTTCCGGCGCATCATGGTAAATATAGACGCTATATTGTGATGCAGGGTCTTTGAATAAAGCGCTGATGATGGTTTTGAGCATAAATAAATCTCTTTGATTAAAAATATATTAAAAAATATCGGCTTTACTCTAGGCAGGAAAGTATTAACAGATCGTTAATAACTGTATTTTTGTAAGTTTTTTACGCTGTTTTATTGAGTTTGTAGCGAAAAGCAGGTTATACTTAAATTAAGATTCTTATGGCAAAATCTTGCCGTCTAAAATCCATTTGAAAATAATAGACTAACTTTAGAGTAGAAAGACCACCTGTTATGGCGCGTACCCGTACGATTAAACGTTCCCGTAAAAGCAAAAAGTCATCATTCCTGCCTGATTCGGTGCAGGCCTTTATTGCACGTCGTTTGGTTGATGGTGTGGCCTTAGGGTTTTTAGGGATGGGCGCGTTTATGTTTATGGCTTTGTTAAGCTATAGCAGCGCCGACCCATCATGGAATACCGCCGTCGAAGAGCAGGGGCAGTTAATTGTAAATTATGGCGGTGAAACCGGGGCTTGGCTCTCTGACCTGCTGTTGCAGACCTTAGGGTTTGGCGCGTTTGTTTTGGCGCTTGGTTTTGTATTTTGGGGCTATCGCGTTTTTCGTAGGCATATGATTCGCCCGCTTTCATTACGATTCGCCGCAATTTTAGTATCGGCGCTTTTGGCTTCTGTTGCGTTGGCGCAGGTGCCATCGGCCGGTTGGTTTGTACACCCTTATCTTGGCAGCAGCGCGGGTGCATTGATCTTGAATAAAATTACAAATGTAACAAATGCACTGCATATTCCTTATGTTTATACCTTAATAGCGACATTAAGCGGCGTATTGGCTTTGGGCGCATTTCTATATGCCGCCGCCTTTAGCCGTTATGAAATCGCAACGATTTGGTTCCGCATGAAGGTCTTTGCCTTTACACTTTTCGCGGTAACACTAAGTACAATCAGTCGTTTTTACAATTGGGTGTCCCATTATAACGAGGCCGATTACGGTGAACGCGCGCCGATGCAATTTGGCCTGATGGATAAATTGCGTGCCATGAAGGAAGAACGCGCTCTTGCCCGTGAAGAGCAACGCATTGTTGTGACCAAGGCCAAAGAAGAACGACCAAGAGCCGAAACGCGCCCTACACCAAAAGCGGCGCCGATTGCCTTGAAAGCAGAAAATGGCGATGACGCTAATCTTCCCGCTTATTCGGGGACGGCTTCTATCCCTGTGGTGAAGCCTTCTGCCGCGGCAGAAAAACCAAAGGCCAAAGCTAAAGATACCTCTCAACAACGTTTTGCGCTATCCGATGTGGATGGTGAGTGGGAATTCCCGCCCGTTTCATTGATCCAAGAAGTTCCAGCAGGATCACAATGCGAAACCCTGAATGAGGATGCTTTGCGCCGAAATGCAGAGCTTCTTCAAAATGTGTTGGCGGATTTTAATGTGAAGGGTGAGATTGTAAGTATACATCCAGGCCCTGTTGTAACATTGTATGAATTAGAGCCTGCTCCAGGCACGAAAACCAGCCGTGTTATCTCGCTTAGCGATGATATTGCACGCTCTATGTCCGCTATATCCGTGCGTTGCGCGGTTGTTCCGGGGCGGAATGTGATCGGAATTGAACTTCCGAATAAAACGCGCCAAACGGTTTATATGAAGGAAATGTTACAATCGCGTATGTATGAAAAAACATCGGCAAAATTGCCTTTAATCTTGGGTAAAGATATTGGTGGCCAACCGATTTTGGCAGATTTAGCAAAAATGCCGCACTTGCTTGTTGCGGGTACGACGGGATCTGGTAAATCTGTGGCGGTGAATACGATGATTATGTCTTTGCTGTATCGCCTTTCGCCTGAGCAATGTCGTTTCATTATGATTGACCCTAAAATGTTGGAGCTTTCGGTCTATGATGATATTCCGCATTTGCTTACACCCGTGGTGACCGAGCCGGGCAAGGCGATTGTTGCCCTGAAATGGGCGGTGCGCGAGATGGAGGACAGATACCGTAATATGTCCAAGCTTGGCGTGCGTAATGTTGAAGGCTATAACCAACGCATTCGCGAAGCTCTGAAAAATGGTGAGCAAATCATGCAAAAGGTTCAAACCGGCTTTGACCCCGAAAGCGGTAAGCCCGTATTTGAGGATCATGCGATGACCTTGGCAGAGCTTCCCTATATCGTTATTATCGTTGATGAATTTGCCGATTTGATGTTGGTGGCAGGAAAAGAAGTCGAGAACGCAATTCAACGCTTGGCGCAGATGGCGCGGGCGGC
>CAXBFT010000165.1:0-4911 GCA_963974945.1 uncultured Alphaproteobacteria bacterium | reverse complement strand
TGGCCGGATATGGGTTGAATTGTGAAGAGGAAACTCTTCACGCGTTTAAGCATAACGGCGCGGATGGAAAAATCGTTCATATCAATGATTTGATCGAAAATCCGAACATGCTTGATGATTATAACATCCTCGCGGTTCCGGGTGGGTTTTCATATGGCGATGATACGGGTTCGGGCAATGCGTTTGCGCAAAAGATGAAACTCGCCCTTTTGGACGAACTAAAAGCCTTTGTTGCGCGTGATACCTTAACCGTTGGTATTTGTAATGGATGTCAGATTTTGGTAAATCTTGGCCTCATTCCTGCTCTTTCAAATTATGGAGAGCGTGATGTCGCGGTGACATATAACGAATCCGCGCGCTATCAATGCCGCTGGATTGATTTAAAGGTTGAGAGCACGTCTCCATGGCTTGCAGGTATTGATGCCCTCCACATCCCTGTCGCCCATGGTGAGGGACGTTTTATGATGGAAGATGCCACCCTTGAAACATTAAAGGCCAATGGCCAGATCGCCGCGCGCTATGTGAAAGGCAATGACTTTGCCGAAGGTGAGTTTCCGTATAACCCCAACGGATCAATCGGTGACATCGCCGCGATGACAGATAAAAGCGGTAGAATCCTTGCGATGATGCCCCACCCCGAACGCGGTATGTTCACATGGCAACGCGATGATTATCACGAAACCAAAGACGCAGCGCAGCGTGAAGGCAAAACCATGCCCGAGGAAACAGGCGCGATGCAAATCTTCGAAAATGCCGTGGCATATTTCAATAAGTAAAACGGCACGGCATATTCTGTGGTTCTATACGTCATGTCCCCTTCTCATATTATAAATAATAATATTGAAGGGATGTCTGCTTTGTTTTAGAAACCCAAACATCTTCTACGTTTGTATCGCATTTAAACGATCAACCATACTGCGGCCAATTTCACGGCGGCCAAGCAGAACAAGATCAATGTCTCGTTCTTCATAATAGGTGGCCTCATCATCATTAGAAGCACTGACCATGATTGTAATGTCAGGATTAATTGCTTTAATAGCATCAATAATACGACAAGTTTCATAAGGATCAGGAATAACAATGACAGCGGCAGTGGCTTGCTCAATCTTGGCGCGCCGCAATGTTTCTTCTTCCGCAGCATCTCCTGCGATAGCCTCAATACCTCTATCATTCAGATTGTCTACTTTTTCTCTATTGGTATCGATAACCACAAAATCAAGAAATGGGTTTTTTATGTTTTTAATAATTTGTTCACCAAGTCGACCATAGCCAATAAGCATGGCGCGTTTATTAGATGTCTCCTCCTTCAGCTCCACTATAGGTGTGTGCTTATCTTGCATAACAAATCGTTTTGAAAGTACTGGTTTTTCTACAATATAGTCATGGAAAAAGCCGGATAGCCGGAAAATAACCGGATTAAGGGCAATGGATATAAAAGCACCTGCCAGAATTAGATCTCGGCCATCTTCCGGCAACAACCCCAATGTCAGCCCCATGCCGATCAAAATGAAGGAAAATTCACCAATTTGTGCCAACCCGGCGGCGACTGAAAAGGCCCGTTTGACAGCGTAAGAAAAGCTCAAAACAATGATGAATGTCAGACAAAATTTAATGACTATAATAATAAATGATGTTGCAATCACTCCTAACGGATGCGCAAGAAGGATAGCGGGGTCAAATAACATACCGATTGCGACAAAGAACAAAACGGCAAAAGCATCCTGAAAAGGTAAGGCGCGCGCAGCGACCTCTTCGTTAAGCTTAGAGCTATTTATAACCATGCCGGCAAAAAATGCGCCTAATGCCAAAGACACATCAAAAAGCTGCGCTGCGCCAAAGGAAATACCGATTGCAGCAACAAGAACAGAAAGCGTAAACAGCTCTCTTGATCCTGTTTTATTAACCTCGGTCAGAATAATCGGCAATAACTTACGGCCGGCAATTGCCATGACCAAGGCAAATAAGGCAACTTTACCCAAGGCAAACAAAACAGGGCCTGTTATATCTTGCGTATTTTGAGGATCGCCCCCCGTCTGAGCAAGAACCGGCACAAGAACAAGGGCAAGGATCATCACCAAATCTTCAACAATCAACCACCCAATTGCTATATGCCCCTCAATAGAGTGTTGGATTTTATGTTGCTCTAAGGAACGCTGCAAAACAACCGTACTGGCAACAGATAAGGACAATCCATATATAATTGCGCCATTAAGCGACCACCCCCATAAAGAGGCCAGCCCCACCCCAACAAAGGTAATTGCAAAAATACGCACAAGCGCCCCTGTGAGCGCAATATGTTTAACCTTCATCAGATCAGCCACAGAAAAATGTAGCCCAACACCAAACATAAGAAGAACAATACCAATTTCAGATAATTCATGTGCGATTTCCGGGCTGGCAACATAGCCCGGCGTATGCGGTCCAACGATAATTCCGGCAAAGAGATAACCAATGACAGGAGATATACGTAGCTTAGACGCAACAAAACCACAAATGAAGGCGAGACTCAAACCAATCGCTATTGTTGATATAAGAGGTAATTCATGTTCTACGGCCATTAATAAGGATCATTCAATATATAAAATTTAATTTTTTTAAACATAGCAGGTTTTAAGAAGTTTAAAATGGCAAAAACCAGATATAAGAGCAGCCTTATTAAAGCTTAACGATTGTTTTTTTCATAATAACAACAATGAAAAATCAAGCCTGTTATGGCAATATATTTACCCCCGAGAAGACACCAAATAACGTTTATATCACGAAGTTTCACATAGATAGATAAACACGACACCGAATAACAATCCAATTAAGTATTAATTCTTTTACAGAATGAGCTACGTCTTCATTCTGTCCATTTGTATAATGAGAGAGATCATCGGCAACTCTTTTTACATCCGCAACTGTAAACACAACATCTGCCATATTGGTAGAGATCGCACTCCCTCCTCTGAGTGATGTGGCACTGATTTAGGCTTTGCATTAGTGACAGCCATGTTTGTTAATATTTTAGGGATCTCCTTTTCTAACATTCACAGATACCCTACGAAGCACCCGAAAACGTGCTGGATTTGTTCCCATTGCATCGGATGAAATGGGCAAATAAAGCCCGCAAAAACGCCTGATTACTTAGTTTTTTTGGATTATATCGGATTGTGTTGGATAAAAATAATGGTGGAGGTATCAGGTGAAACCTCGAACCGATTATTTGAGGTTTTGGAAGAATGGAAACTGATTATAGAAATATAATATGAAGTTCTTACTGGCGTCTCTATACTAATCAAGGCATTCCATATACTTTTCAGCTCCTGAAAAATTAAAAGTAATCTTACGGTCTCCTAAAAAGCTTTTCCAATGTTTCTTTATTGAAGATTCTTGTTCGGGATTAGAACAAAAATCAATCACTTCAACTTCAACATTTTTTCTCATCATACGAGATAATAACTGTCTCATTTCAAAATCAGCACTTGGTAGAGAATACCCTATGAATACTAATTTGCTAGCCTCAGATATCTCAATACCTGCATTTTGCCAAATAATTTTATATTGCGGGTTTGATAAATCCTTAATAAAAGTTGGCATAATTAAATTAGATGAAAGAATGTGCTTTCCACTTTCTTCAGGAAAATTACTATCACAATGCCGACATGAACCAGTATGTGTTATTCCCACCCCTAGTTTTTCATTAAATCCAGCGTAGAGGCGCATACATCTTGAACATTGAAGCCAATTTAAAGAGCCGTGGAGTTTTAAAAGCTTAACATTAAAGCCTCCATTACCTAGCATTTCCAAGCCAGGTTTTATTGTGTCATCATCCTCACCTACAGAGCTTATATAACAACAATAATCAACAACAGCTTGGTAATTACTTCTGGTGATTTTTTCATATAATGATTTATCTAATAAAATATCCCAGTTAGTACTAATTACACTTATAGGGTCACAATCTCTGTATTTTTTGTCTTTCCTCTGCTCCGACAACTTAACTATATAATTTGCAAATTTATCAATATACGATTTGTTTTTTTGTGTGTTCTCCAAAATCAAGTGAATGGTTCTACCTACTACATAAAATATTGATTCACGTACCGTTATAATATCATCGACAGTTAACCCTCTATATTGAGAGCTTTCAGATAAACAGCGATCCAAAGGTGTGAAAATATCCTCTAATTGAACATGCTTATATCCAGTATCTACAATATTAAGCTGATCACTCAAAAAACCCTTGAATTTCAGAAATTTTTCTTCATCAAAATCGGTGTTATTTTCATTATATAAGCGAAAGGCTTCACATATTATCTTATCTTGGGTGGGAGCGCCTGCGGATACTGAAAACCCAGCACCTAATATATAAACTGTTTTCATTTCATCTCTTTCATTTCGAGCTAATAAAATCTAGCCTAAGCTAGTCTAGTTTAGAGTTTTCACGAATCTCTTTGTATAATTCAAACATACCAGAAATTTGATTTTTTAATTTGTCTGCATACCTTTCGGCATCGTGTTTAAAGCCATTTTTAGACAATTCTCGGATTAAGTTTTTTAGTTTGTCCTCGTAATCATAGTCAGGCATATAACTCTCAAGTGTGCTCAGTATATCATTTGTGTTTTCGGGGCAGCTTTGAACAAGTCTATAAAGGTTCTCTATAAAATCATCTGCATTATAATCGAGGTGCACATAGGGAGCTACGGCTAGAAGAAGCTTATTCTCCTCATCCCCTATAGTTTTTATATATCTACTTAACGTACTTAAACGGGAAAATAACTTGCTACTGTCTATACTTTGATTTTCTCCCCAGCTTACGCATTTTATCCAAAAATCAATCACTCGTTTCAAAATGTCATGCGGAATATCAGGTTCATACACATTTCTAAAAACATCGCTAATCATCACTAATTCACTAATCATCACAT
>CAXBFT010000164.1:0-5024 GCA_963974945.1 uncultured Alphaproteobacteria bacterium | reverse complement strand
GTATTTTATTTGTTAAGGACAAAAAGATTATTGATCATATGCATATACCAAGAACCAGTATTCCTGCTTCAATGGATATTGGAAAAAGCATAGAAGCAATATTACCAGTTGCGCGTAATGGCAGTGTATTTATACCTCGTTTAAGCCCTGACCATTCTGGTGATCTACCAGCACGGGCAACCTGTTATGAGCGCAAATAGACAATTAAAATAAACAAAAATTGGGAATACGCGGTTGTAAAATGAATTAATACACAACCCATCAGTTTCCGTAAGTAATCATAGTCTGCTTAATATCGAATCACCCTAACCCTGCGCCTCTAACCATTGTGCTTCTGCGCTTTCTAAATCATTACTTACGCGGGCGTGTTTATCTTGTACGGCTTTGGTTTCGGTTAAGGGTTTATTATAAAACCCATCGGCGGCCATTTGGGTTTCGAGCTTTGTTTTATCGGCCTCTAGCTTTGCGATTTCTTTTTCTAATTTTGTGATGGCCTGCGGGTTGAGGGCGGCGGCGGCGCTTATATTATCTGCATCACGACCCTTGTCTTTATTTTTGCCCTTTTTCTTATTCTTTTTATCCTTCTTGCCCTCTTTGCGTTCTTCGCGGCGGGATTGAATGGTGAAGTTACGGTAATCCTCAAGATCGCCGTCAAAATGTTGGCACGCGCCATCTTTGACTACCCAAAGGCGGTCGGCTACGCGCTCTACCATATTCGGGTCGTGGGATACGATCACAATCGCGCCCTCATAATTATTGAGCGCCTGCACCAAGGCCTCCCGCGCATCAATGTCCAAATGGTTTGTCGGCTCATCCAGTAATAAGAGATGCGGCGCGTCAAAGCTCATAAATGCAAAGAGAAGCCGCGCCTTTTCACCACCGCTGAGCGATGATATGCGGTTATCGGCCAAATCACGAGAGAACCCAAACGCGCCCAATTTCGCGCGCACTGTCGGCTCTTTCACATCAGGGATGGTTTTACGCATCAAAGTGATCATTTCTTGATACGGGGTAGAGGATACGTCAAGCTCCTCTGTTTGGTGCTGTGAGAAATAGCCGATACGCAGTTTAGGAGAGCGGAAGACCTCCCCGCCCATAACCTCTAGCTTATCCGCGATCAACTTCATCAGCGTCGATTTACCGTTACCATTCGCGCCTAATAACGCGATGCGGTCATCATTGCCGATGCTTTCATGCACGTTTTTCAAAATCGGGTTGCCCGCCGTATACCCAATATCCGCCTTATCAATGGAGATCATAGGCGATGGAATGATTTTCGGATTGGGGAATTTAAAATGCACTGCGCGCGATGCAATCACCGCGTCGACAATATCCATGCGCTCTAACGCTTTGACACGGCTTTGTGCTTGGCTGGCTTTAGAGGCTTGCGCCTTGAACCGGTCGACGAATTTTTGCATATGGGCGCGTTCGGCTTGTTGCTTTTCGAACATTTTTTGTTGCAGGCCAAGAGCTTCGGCGCGCTCACGCTCAAACGTATCATAATTGCCTGTATACATCGTAAGTTTTTGGCGATCCACATGGATCACATGGTCAATACATTTATTCAAAACCTCACGGTCATGCGAGATAATCAGCAAAGTATGCGGATAATTCACCAAATAGCTTTCAAGCCACATAATGGCCTCAAGGTCCAAGTGGTTTGTCGGTTCATCAAGCAATAGAATTTCAGGCTCAACAAACAACGCGGCGGCCAAGGCCACACGCATGCGCCACCCTCCGCTGAAAGATGAAAAAGGCTCGCTCAATTGCTCTTCCTTAAACCCCAACCCCGTAAGCAAGCGTGACGCTTTCGCAGGAGCAGAATAGGCATCCATATCGGTAAGGCGTTGGTAAATCTCGGCGATTTTATTCGGGTCTTCTTCGGTTTCAGTCGCCTTCCAAAGGGCAGCCATTTCTTCATTGGCTTCTAAAACCAGATCAAGAAGAGACGTTTCAACCTCGGGGATGTCCTGACGCACCATGCCCATGCGCTGCTTCGCGCTCATGCTGACTGTGCCGCCATCGGCCGTATAATCACCGGAGATCAGCTTGAATAAAGTTGACTTTCCCGCACCATTCAGGCCAATCACGCCAACCTTCCAATTGTCCATGATGGTGACATTACACTCATCCAATATAGTGCGTGCGCCAATTTTATAAGTCAGATCCGATACGGTTAACATGTTCTTCCATTTCTTTATAAGGGGTGCTTATGGCATATAATAGCGCGTAAAGGAAGTATCTTCTCCTTGCTTTGCTTCTGTGATGAGTGGTAGAAAGCCCTATGATATTAGAGACATTCCCCAGCGCCGAAGAATTTTATAAAACCTATTGGGGCAAAAAGCCCTTTATCGTGCGCGGATTTATTCCCGATGCGGCCATTGATGATCTTGTGGACGGCGATACCATGGCGGGGCTTGCACTGGAAGATGAGGTGAAATCACGCATCATCACCAATAATCCCGCAGGCAATGATTGGTCATGTGAGCATGGCCCGTTTGCAGAAGAGCGTTTTGATGATTTAGGCGATCGGGATTGGAGCTTGCTTGTCCAGAATGTAGAGCAATATCACACAGATACCGCCGATTTATTACAATATTTCCAATTTTCTCCACGTTGGTTGATTGAGGACATCATGGTTAGCTACTCCGCCCCTGGTGGCAGTGTCGGCCCGCATACAGACAGCTATCACACCTTTTTGGTGCAAGGCATCGGCAAACGCACATGGAAAATCAGCGCAGAACAAATCAATGATGATTGCTATATTGATAATCCTGATATGAAAGTGCTTCAAAACGGTTTTGAAGGTGAGGTCTTTGAGGTTACATCAGGCGATGTGATTTATATGCCGCCCTTTTTCGGGCATGAGGGCAAAACCATTGAGGCCGCCATGACATTTTCCGTTGGGTTTTTAGGGCCAAAGCTTTCCGACATACTAAGCGAATATGCACATTATTTGGAAGAAAACGAAGCCCTTAACAAACGCTATCTTGGTGAAAATCTGGATGCGAAAAGCGCAGCCTTTTCAATCGCACCAAAGGCACAAGAAGCCATGCGCGGCGATGTCCTTTCCTGTTTTCAATCCGATGATTTTGCAAAATGGATGGCGGCGTATTTCTCCACCCCCGCGCATGACACGATTGAGGGGATGGAGGACGAAGATAACGACCTGTCTTATGATGCATTATGCAAGGCACTGCAAAATGGCGCGGCGCTTTATCGCCCAGAGCATGTAAAACTGGCCATTACCAACGCATCAAGCGGTGATTATAACCTCGCCGCTTACGGGGGAAGCATCATCATCGGCGCTGCATATAGCGATTTGATTGCAAAGCTAAGCGCAGGAAAAAGTATTACGATAGAGGATATTCAAGAGGATATGATGAAAATCATTCATACACTCTACGATCATAATATTGTAACAATAATTGTATGATCAATTATTAGGCGCGATTACATGACATGGATATTACCGGCTTCCAACATGGCCTGAATATCCAGATTTTGCAGACCTTCCAATGCAACCAAATCAACGGCATTTGAAACATCACCAGATCCACTCACATCCACAGAAAGAATTGTACCGCCATCAACCTCACGTGTGAAGATGAAGTCATTAATCGCCTGTTGCGTTGGATCATAATTCTGTATTAACCCTGATAAATCGAGGACATCGGCCTCATCAATACCAAAATCACGAATAATATCGACACCCTGCCCTATGGCATTTTGTACGAAAACATCTGCGCCTGAACCGCCTGATAAAATATCATTTCCGGCACCACCATAGATAATATCATTGCCTTCTTGGCCGTAGATAATATCATCACCATCACCGCCATGAATAATATCATCGCCGCCGCTTCGCCCTTGGCCTTGGGAATCTTTGCTTTCAACGGCTAATGCGTCGCTATTATTTCGGATATAATCTATAGTATCGTCTCGATCCCAAGACGGATTGAGTGTACTTTCGCCATTTTCCAAACGGTCCATAACGTCCCAACCATCGCCATCTTCCACATTAAGATTATGCGCTTCGGCCAAGGCATCTGTATTGATGCTATCACCAAAGATAATATCATCACCATCGCCGCCATCAATCCGATCTCCGCCTAATGATGCGAGCTTCAAAAGCGGATTAGTATCCGCCAGAGCAGAGGCCAAATCATTGGGATCATTTATATTTAACGCATGCCCATCACTATCAATGGCATCCAAACGCGTAATTGCACCACCAATCTTTATACCAACACCAATCACATCATCACTAAGGCCATTAAGGATAGAAATCTCATCACTGCCATCACTGCCTGAAATTTGCCCCATTACTGTATTTGCACTGCCACTCACACTGGTCTTTGTATCAGTTACATATCTATTAGGCTCACCGTCTGAGATAAAATAAGTCACAGTTTGCGCGCCCTGAATTGCATTCCCGCTTTGAAGCCAGTTAATTCCATTTTGCATGGCGGCCTCATAATTTGTGTACCCACCCGTAGACAGTGCATTTAAATAGCTGATCGCTCCGTTCAAACCTGCCGCATCGGTAATGGTAAAACTTGCACCGCCATCAGATGTTGTGCTGAATGGTGTAAAATGCACCTTGATTTCACCATTTTGATACTGCCCCATATCGTTAAGCAAGTTATTCACCGCATCGGTCAGTAAAGATATTTTTGATGACGCGCTGTTGGGAGATCCCATAGAACCGCTGACATCTACAATAAATAAGAAATTATAATCTTGTGTTTGTTGTTCCAGTGCCGAACCGCCAACATCGCCGATTAAAACATCCGCCCCCGTCGCGCCTGCAATAAATCCGCTCTCATCACCAATATGATGCGGCGTTTTTTCACCATCAATATCAGAAACATTCTCCCCGACAATAAGCGTTGGTGTAATGCCATGCAGTGATAATATAGCCAGACTGGTATCGCCATCACCATCACTAAGCGTATAGGTAAATTGATCATCAATACTGGGGTCATACCCCGTATAGCCAGTTCCCACCGTATCGAACAAAG
>CAXBFT010000163.1:0-5065 GCA_963974945.1 uncultured Alphaproteobacteria bacterium | reverse complement strand
ACAACAGATGCGTTTGAAACCGTGTGGAATACGGTGAATTTCAGCCGCGGCCTGTTCGGTAAGCCGAAAAACCACGCCTATGTTCAAGAAATCTTGGAGAGCCTCTCCCTGTGGGATAAAAAAGACACGCAAATCCGCCGTTTATCAGGCGGGATGAAGCGCCGCGTTATGATCGCCAAAGCCCTCTCGCATGAGCCTGATGTTCTGTTTTTGGATGAGCCAAGCGCGGGCGTGGATGTGGAGCTTAGAAAATCGATGTGGCGACAAATCCGCAAGCTTCGTGAGAATGGCACAACCATTATCCTGACCACCCATTACATCGAAGAAGCCGAAGAAATGGCCGATCGCATTGGTATCATCAATAAAGGCAAGCTGATCCTGATTGAGGAAAAGAAAAGCCTGATGAAGAAATTGGGCAAAAAAGAAATGGTGTTTGAGCTTTATACCCCGATCAAAGATATTCCAAAATCATTAGCGGACTATAACCTTGTCCTGTCTGATGCTGGCGACCACCTGACATTTACCTATGACCCGTCAAGAAAAGATAATGGCGTGGCCGACCTTCTCGACCTGCTGAAAGAAAGCGGAATTAAGTGTCGCGACATTGATACGCGCCAAAGTTCATTAGAAGATATTTTCGTAACACTAGTAGGTGAAGCATGAATTACCGCGGCATTCTCTCAATTTATAAATTTGAAATGGGGCGCACTTTACGCACTTTAGCACAAAGCATTGCCTCCCCCGTTATATCAACAATTTTGTATTTCATCGTTTTCGGTTCGGCTATCGGATCACGGATGAGTGATATTGACGGCGTGGCCTATGGTGCATTTATTGTACCGGGGCTTATCATGCTCACGGTTTTGAGCCAGAGCATTTCCAACGCATCATTCGGTATATACTTCCCGCGTTTTTCGGGAACGATTTATGAGATTCTCTCCGCTCCCCTTTCCTTTGCAGAGGTTGCCATTGGCTATGTCGGGGCGGCGGCAACGAAATCGATCATTATCGGTATTATCGTTTTGGCAACATCGGGGTTATTTGTTCCAATTGAAATTCTACACCCGTTTTGGATGGCATTCTTCTTGGTGATGACCTGCATTACCTTCAGTATGTTGGGCTTTATTATCGGCGTTTGGGCGGATGGTTTTGAAAAATTGCAGATCATCCCCTTATTGGTTATTACGCCCCTCACCTTTTTGGGTGGTAGCTTTTATTCAATCAATATGTTGCCGCCATTTTGGCAGAGCGTGTCCCTCCTCAACCCTGTTGTCTATCTGATTAGCGGTTTCCGTTGGAGTTTCTACGAAAGTTCAGATGTAAGCTTGGGGATCAGTATCACCATGATCTTTGTCTTCTTGGCAATCTGCACCGCCATTATTGCATGGATTTTCAAGACAGGTTATCGTTTAAGAAATTAGAAAAAGAGGGATGAAATAATCGCCCCTCTTCCAATGCTATTTATAAAAGGGTGAAGACATATCAATACTAGCCTCTTCTGTTACGCTTGCATCAAAGACGCGCGTATAAAATGCAGCATTCAATGTTTTTGCGGTTTGTGGAAAATCATTAATCGCAAATTCCTTGGCATTTTCAAGCGTATCAAATGCATAAAAACCGCCAATTGTTCCTGTATTTAAGCCACTCAACCATGTTTTAGACAGCAATCCATTCTGTTTTTTAATGAACGGATTTCTTGCTCTCCATGGTGCTTTTTCATTAAACGGCATAACGCTAATCTGCACCTCAGTATAGACATACGCACCGGGTTTTTGCGTTAGCGTACCGTCATAATAAACGGAATTCATATCTGTGCTTGCCTCTGCTGTGGCTTGCGCATCAAAAATACGAGTTGTTTGCGCGACACCAAAAGATTTAGCTTCGTTTGGGAAATATTCAGTTACAAATTTTTGTGCATTCTCAATCGTATCAAAAACATAAAACCCGCCCGCAGAATTATTTGTTGAACCGGCAAGCCATGTTTTACTCATAAACCCGGGTTGTTGTTTTATACCATCATTAATTGTTTTCCATGGGATTTCTGTAAATGGTGCGGAGATCTGAAGCTCCGTATAGACATAGGCTTGATGAGAGGCAGGCTCTGCTGATATGGCCTGCGCATTAACGCTAAACATAGAAATTAAAACAAATGCGGCGCTAAACACCGTATTTTGTATAGATAAAAATAAACTCTTCATTTTTATAGTCCTTTAAGTTAAAATATTAAATATCGATCGTTATATTATTGATGAAAGCGAGTTATGGAGTCAATCATTAAATATCGATCGTTATTTAAATGGAGGAATGATGAGACATAAAGGCATTAAAAAAGAAGAAACCAAAGGCAAAATCATCGAAGCCATAAGCCGAGGGTTTAGGAAATATGGCTATTCAGGCATCGGGGTGGATGGGCTGGCGAAAACGGCGGGCGTGACATCCGGCGCATTTTATTCTCATATGAACTCAAAAGATGCCGCCTTTGAAATTGCATTAGAAATGGGCTTAAACGAGGTCATTAATGCCATTCCGGATTTCCAAGAAAAATACAAAAATCAATGGATTCAAGAATTTTGTGAATATTATCTGAGCCAAGAACATAGAAATGACCTTGAATGCGGCTGCGCTATGGCAAGTCTGACACAAGATGTGATCCGATCGAATAAAAATATACACCAACTCTATGAAGACAAAATGGAAAAAATCGCCGCGCTCATTGCCTTAGGATTAACAGGAGATAACGAAGAAAAGCGCATTGAAAAAGCATGGGCAATGCTAAGCATCCTTATTGGCGGCCTTAATATCGCCCGCGCAACACACAGCCCAGCACTTGCCGAAAATATATCGAAAACAATAATCAAGGCCGCAATTGATATTGCATAATCAGAACATCACACAGATTTTTTGACATAAAGCTCTAAAAAATATACCTTATTGATATAAAAAATAATGCGGATAAATGAACGATCTTATAAAAGTTAATTTTAATAATATTGCAGATAACGGGAAGGTTTTATCGCCCCTGCCCAACCGTTTTCCTGACATAGAATTACCGCCTGAAATATTAAACTATGTCCAAGATGAAATTACAAAAATAGACGGAGAGAGCGCCCTAGCCCGTCGGTGGGATTATGATGCGATTGCTGATAAAGATGAAAACAGCTATCAAAGCATCTATTACGCCGCCAGCACAAAGGGGAAAATTGCACGCTTGTTGATTGATTATAAGAACATGCTTTCTTATGATAATGGCATGGGTAAAAAAAATTCAGAGCAATGGAAAAATGCAACGCTTTTGAAATCTGCATCCGATATAAACAACATCCTTGAAAACCAAATATGCAAAGCCCTTGATGAGCTTGAAGATCAATCATTTTTGAAAGATGAGACGAATAACGCCCTAATTCAAACAAGCATCAACGCCGCCTATATCAATGAATCCATTACAAAATCTCTTCTCGATTTTATGGAGAGACACCCTGATACGGACTATAATAATGGCGATAAAAAAAGCCACTTCCTTTTCGATAACCCGCTTACGAAAGGCGGGCAATATCATCTTGCAGATATAAGGCATGGCGACATAGAAGATCAGTGCATGCTTGTCGTTGACGGTGCAAAAATTGCCAATCAATACCGCGCCTCCACCGGAGTTTTAATACAATCCGGCGCACATAACCAAGTGGCTCTTGTGCAAAAAAACAATTTTGTAGACCTTGTTAAACGTGCTGTATTAGGAAGCCCGCATCACCAAATCGATGATCCTGCGCCCTAATATATCACTCAAACAAAACCCTACGAATGATACCGGGTGTAAGAACTGATAGCGGGTTAACCGAGATTTCCGGCGCATCAGAAGAGCCTTTTATGCTGTAGGTTGCGGCAAAAATACCACCTGATCCGCCTGTTAGAATATCCCCAAGCAATGGAATAGCGCCGATAATCTCATTCAAGCCTGACATTGGCACAACCGTTCCCGAAACATCAACCATATGCTTTTCATTATCGAATGTACCATCAAACAAAAGCCCGAGCGAATTTCCCGATGTGCGGCCTTCTTTCAAAACAAGCAAACTGCCCTTTTTACGATAAAGCCAGCTAAAATTCGCCTCAAGCTTATCAAAGGCAAGCCCCTCACCCATCAAGGCATCACCAATGCCGGTCAATGATAAAACACTCAGGATTTTTGTTAAAGCGGGCGCATCAACCACCTTAAAATTGGTAATTTCCGCAACACCCTTAATATTACGATCAAGAACGCCGTCAATCGGTTCACCATAGATCACCATTTCACCGCCGCGTATATTGCTATAAAGCTGAAACGCCTTAAGCATCGCGCCCGCATCATCGGATTTCATTCTGAATGTTCGTTTGCCCTCACCATCAGGTTTAAAGCGCACAAAGAGTGATCCAGCGCCGACCTTGGCATCCATCTCCATACGGTTAAAACGTCCCTGCCCGTCAATATCATAGAACATTGTTACATCACGCACCGTCTCATCGGGGGCGGTCATCATCGTTTGGGCGTTAACCGATATTTTCATCGGGGGCTCGCTATATTCACCCTTCTTTTCCTTTGTCGTCATAAAGGGCTGCGCATCGAAGATTTTGGAATTAATCACGATATTTGCCGCACCATCTTTATCGAACACAAACTCCAACGCGCCCGTGGTTTTTTCCAAAACAAAATTCGGGAATGTCCCATTCGCCAAGGAGGTCTGCCCGTCTTTTTGCTTAAACGCTATATTGGATTTACCCAAGGTAAAGCCCTCACCCTTTGCCGTAAGGTTTTTAATGCTCTGTAGCACGCCATCTTTTAAATAGGCAGTAAAGGCTGCGCTGCCCTTATTTCCTGGTTTTTTGGCAAAATCAAATGGCTCTACAAAGAATAAAGCGGGGGTAGCATCAACGGCAATATCGGCTCTGGCTGTGCCGTTACGTTGCACGGTATAGACCACATCAACGGGCAATGCTCCCTCAATAAAATCATTTAAATCTACACCAAGCTTCATACGTAAATTCGGGTCTGCCGTGATTTTGGCCGTGACCTTTTCCTTATACGGTTTAC
>CAXBFT010000162.1:0-5116 GCA_963974945.1 uncultured Alphaproteobacteria bacterium | reverse complement strand
GATATAGAAAATCTGGTTTTATATGATATTTATGTTCTGAAAAGAGAATAGCTACTCGTTAGATTTCCCTGTTGGTTTTACACTGTCTTCAATAAGCTCATCCATTTTATTACGAAAATCATCCGTATAGCCATCTTTCATTTTATCTTGCACTTGCTTCTTTGCATCGGCCGCAGCTTCCGGTAGCGGTGTCAAAATATCCATTTCTTCGAATTTTTTGCGAATATCTGAATTTTCATTAACCTTATTAATCCCTTCTTGCGCTTGCTCCACCACATCTTTAGGTATGAAACTATCCATCCAACGCGATGTTGCCTCTAAATATACAACACTCTTACTGTTGCCTAAAAGCTCAGTTTTTTGCTCCTTATCAATCATATAATAGGGAAGAAGATATAACAGGCCCAAAACAAAGACAGCACGCACAACACCAAATACAACACCTAATGTTCTATCCAATGCACCCAAACCAAGATTTTTAACAAATTCTGCAATAAAGTGGCTTAGGATAGATAGAATAATAACAACTGTAATTAAAATAAGGCCATAAGCCAGAATGTCCGCCAACATTGGATAAGGAAGAATGCCCAAGAACTTATCGACATCCTCGGCCCCCTCTTTAACTCCAAGCCAACCGCGAATTAAAGGCGACAGTAATGGCCCGCCCATATAAGCAGCAAGCATTCCACCAACAATCCCAAAAATGGTGAGAACTTCGCGAATAAAGCCACGTAAAAATGAAATCAATACAGAAACTAAAAGCACTATACCGACAAAAACATCAAGAAACAGGCCAAAATCCATGGGGAACCCTTATAAAAGAATATATAAATTAAAACTGAAATTTATGGATACGATACCCTTGCCTAAAAAGCAAGCCTCACCACATTTCAATACAATATTAGCATGTTGATTTTTTATGCTCTGCGCCCAAGGCTACATAATGCGGAGCCGACCACTTAATATAGGCCATTTCCTGATCCGTTAAATCACGCATATATTTTGCAGGGCGACCACTCCAAAGTTGCCCTTTAGGAACGCGCTTACCGGATGTAAGTAACGAACCCGCCGCAAGCATGCCAAAGCCCTCAACCACAGCACCGTCAAGAACGCAGCTTTGCATACCGACAAAGCCATAATCTTCGATCGTGCAGGCATGTAAAACCGCACCATGTCCAATGGTGACATCATCACCAATATGCGTTCCTGAAAAATCGGTTGTAACATGAATGACACTTCCGTCTTGAATATTGCTTCGAGCGCCAATTTTAATGTCATTTACATCACCGCGCAGTACACAATTATACCAAATATTACTGCCTTCACCGATTGTGACATCACCAACAACACTTGCGCTTGGTGCTATAAAGGCCGTTTCATGAATTTTGGGAAAGATGCCCTTATAGGGGTAAATAAAATTTTTCATTTATAATAATCTGCCTTCATACATATAGATTTTGTATTTTCTAAGCCCTCAGTATAATGCGCTTGGAAATATTCAGCGCCCCAATTATATGGCTTTTCTATATCAATCATAAATCGCTGCGATTCATGTGGAATTTTAATTATATCATCAATTTCAAGTGGAGTAATAACTTGCATCGTTTCTGTATTATCTTTTACAAAGAGCTTTAATTTTGCGTGTGTGTGCTGCCCATTTTTTTCGATATTTAGTGTGTAATCATAATTCGGATTAGGGACATCAATAACACCACTCAGATGCGCAGTATAGAAAGGTTCTGCAACCAATGTATTCACAACCATATATTCAAGCGTTAAATCACCCATTTTACAGTTATTCGCCTGCGCAAAAGATAATGGCAAGATCAGAGCAAGGATAAATATGGCCTTATTATAAATAGGAAATCGATTTAAATATAACATTGAATACTCCATCACTTTATAGACATCAATATAGAGGAAATCCTAAAAAAAGCAAAATGCCCCGACATAAATCGGAGCATTTTTGAAATCTGTAAAACTGTAATACAAAGCGAATTAACGTTTTGCCCACTGCTTTGTACGACGCGCTTTGTGCTTGCCAACTTTTTTACGTTCAACGATACGATCGTCACGTGTCATCATGCCAGCTTTTTTCAATGCCGGACGAAGTGTTGGTTCAAAATTCTCAAGAGCGCGTGATATACCATGACGTACAGCACCAGCTTGACCAGATAAACCGCCGCCCTTCACAGTTGCAATCACATCAAATTTAGCAACACGATCAACAATTAAGAATGGTTGGTTCAAAATCAAACGGTGTGTGTTACGAGAGAAATAATCCCCCTGATCACGACCATTTACAGTTACTTTACCTGAACCGGCTTTTACCCATACACGAGCAACTGCGTCTTTACGACGGCCTGTTGCATATGCACGACCAAGAGAGTCGATTTTTGGCTCTTTCTTTTCAGGCACAGCAGTTGCTTTTTCTGTTCCACTAACGGGAGCATCAGCCTTAACATCTGCAACCGCAACACCAATATCTTTCAAATCAGTGATTTTTTCGTCTTTTTTATCAGCCATTATTCTGCCCTACCTTATCTTTTGTTCTTTACGTTCATTGACGCAACATCAAGAACCTCTGGCGTTTGTGCCATATGAGGATGCTCAGTTCCGGCGTAAACGCGCATGTTTTTGAACACTTTACGTCCCAATGGACCCTTTGGAAGCATACGCTCAACCGCTTTTTCAACAACGCGATTAGGATGTTTACCATCAAGGATTTGACCTTTAGAGCGCTGTTTAATTCCGCCCGGGAAGCCTGTGTGCCAATAGAAAATGTCATTTTCACGCTTGCGGCCGGTCAAGTGAACTTTATCCGCATTAATAACAATAACATTATCACCACAATCAACATGTGGTGTGAATTCTGGTTTGTGTTTGCCACGAAGACGGAGTGCAATAATACTGGCCAAACGTCCTAAAACAACGCCCTCTGCATCAATAATAATCCACTTCTTGTCAACCTCAGCAGGTTTTATAGAATATGTTTTCATCTCTCTTAAACTTTCATTGGTTTCATTTTTTCCAAAGATGCAGCTTTATGACGTATATAATCATTAGTGTCAATGTTTTTCTTATATAAAACAGCAATATAAAGGTGCGGTATTATATAACCGCACCCTTATTATTAAGCCTCAGCCAATTGTTTCAACGCCTGCTCTAACTTTGCTCTTTTAGATAAAGCCTCATCTTTGCGCATTTTTTGCTCTTCAATGACCTCTTGTGGGGCATTTTGAACGAATTTAGCATTTCCCAACCTGACATCAACCTTTTCTATGTCATCATCAAGCTTGCCTATTGCCTTGTTAAGGCGCGCACGTTCTGCGTCTAGATCGATAATATCAGCAATGGGCAAAATCAACGTAGCCTCACCAACCACTGTTTGAATAGACCCTTTAGGCGCAACATCAACAAAATCGACTTTTTCTAATCTAGCCATACGACAAAGAATATTCATATAATTATTGATACGCGCCTTTGTTTGATCGCCCGAATCCTTAATCAACAAAGTAATCTTGGCACCGGCGGGAACATTCATATCCGAACGCACAGAGCGTATTTCAGTGATAATAGCTTGCAGCCACTGCATTTCCTTTGCAGCATCCTCATTCATAAGCTCCGCCCCGTATTCGGGCCATGACGAGGTCATCAGACGCACGCCCTTCTCTCTTTGCGCGATATTGGCGTAAAGCTCCTCTGTAATATAAGGCATAAACGGATTGAGCAATGTTAAAATTTGTTCAAGTGCCCAACTGGTTGTTTGACGCACTTCATCCGCATCCGCACTATCACCATCTTGCAAAACAGGCTTAGACAGCTCCAAATACCAATCACAGAAATTACCCCATACAAATCCATAAACGGCGTTTGCGGCCTCATTAAAGCGATAATTTTCAATCGCACTTTCAATCTCCGTCTTAACCTTTACCACTTCATGGATAACCCATTGATTTGGAGCATAGGTGACCTTAGCAGGGTCAAAGCCCTTATGAGAGAGACATTCATTCATCTCACAATAGCGCGTAGCATTCCACAGCTTCGTGGCGAAGTTACGATAACCCTCAAGGCGCTCTTCCGCCATTTTAATATCACGCCCCTGCGCTGCCATTGCAATCAAAGTAAAACGAAGGGCATCTGCACCGTATTTATCGGTCAAATCAAGCGGGTCCATAACATTACCCTTGGATTTTGACATTTTTTGCCCTTTGGAATCACGCACCAACGCATGCATGTAAACCGTTTTAAATGGCACTTCACCCATAAAGTGAATTCCCATCATCATCATTCGCGCAACCCAGAAGAAAATAATATCAAAGCCCGTCAGCAAAACGTCAGTTGGATAATATTTATCAAGCTCTGGTGTTTTTTCAGGCCAACCAAGCGTAGAAAATGGCCATAAGGCAGATGAGAACCATGTATCAAGAACATCATCGTCACGCTTAATCACAACATTTGCACCAGCTTGCGCCTGCGCATCTTCTTCTGTTTCAGCAACATAAATATTACCATTATCATCATACCAAGCAGGAATTTGATGCCCCCACCATAACTGACGAGAGATACACCATGGCTGAATATCACGCATCCAAGCATAATAGGTATTCTCCCACTGCTTTGGCACGAATACAGTCTTGCCTGTTTCAACAGCCTCAATTGCGGGCTTTGCCATTGTTGCTGCATCCACATACCACTGATCGGTCAATAAGGGCTCAATAATAGTGCCAGAGCGATCGCCATAGGGAACAGTATGTTGAATATCCTCAACCTTAACTAAAAGATCAAGATCCTCAAGCTCAGCCAAAATAGTTTTACGTGCCTTAAAACGCTCCATCCCCTGATATTGTTCAGGTACATTTTCGTTCAAATGACCGTGAATATCCATGATATTCATCATTGGCAAATCATGACGCTTACCAACTTCATAGTCGTTAAAGTCATGGGCGGGCGTAATTTTAACCGCGCCACTTCCTGCTTCGGGATCAGCATGTTCATCCGCAATAATGGGGATCAGGCGCTCCGTCAGTGGCAGAGCAACAGATTTCCCGATAAGGTGCTTATAACGCACATCCTCAGGATTAACAGCAACAGCCATGTCCCCGAGCATGGTTTC
>CAXBFT010000161.1:0-5131 GCA_963974945.1 uncultured Alphaproteobacteria bacterium | reverse complement strand
GACGCAAATATTGTTCAAAGAATACGGTGGTATCTTCAAGCAATGTATAAAGGTCTTTTTCATTGCGGGCCTTGGCGGCTTCTTGCGCGGTGGGTTTAGGAACCTGCATCCCCGCATCCGAAGCCAGTTTTTCAACCGCATCTATGAATGATATATTATCATGATTCATCACAAAGCCGATAATATCACCATGCGCGCCGCACCCGAAACAATGATAAAATTGCTTATCATCGTTAATCGTAAAAGATGGCGTTTTTTCATGGTGAAACGGGCAACATGCTTTATGCTCGCGCCCTGCCCGCGTAACCTTTATACGCTTACCGATAACCTCTGACAATGTCAGGCGATTACGTAACTCATCTAAAAAACGCGGACTTAATGACATACGTTATCTTCTATCAAAACCTGTTGTGTTTTTCCATGCCATAATCACAGATAACTATTTTGTGCAGAAGTTTGCATAAAATAGTAACTCTATGTATATTAGTATTAAGCGATGCACAAAGAGATACACCATATACTCAAAATGCGTTGCAGGTCATTACAATTTAGGAGATTTAAATAAATGCCAGACATCTTTTCCAAAGACTGCAAAGTAAAACTCATCGAGTACGGAGAAAGCTGTAGCTCTTTTCCACTTTGGGAGCGACTGAGCAATAAGATTGCGGCCTTTTTCAAAAAATAAAACTAAATTTAATGCCCTCAAACAAAAAAGCCCTGAACCATAGCGTCAGGGCTTTTTGTTATTTACAGATGATTAGGCAAATTTTGCTTTCACAAATCCACCAGCTTTGCCCATATCTATTTGTCCTGCGTATTTTTCCTTTAATACGCCCATAATTTTACCCATATCCTTCACTGAGGACGCGCCTGTCGTTGCGATAATGGAATCGATAATTTCACGTATCTCATCTTCGTCAAGCTGCTTGGGCATGAAAGAACGAATCACGTCGATCTCCGCCTCCTCACGTTCTGCCAAATCATCGCGGCCTGCTTCACTATAGGTTTTAGATGATTCATGACGTTGCTTTATCATCGACTGTAACATTGATAAAATCGTATTTTCATCAAGTCCCGATGCTTCACCTTTTTCACGCGCCGCAATGTCACGATCTTTCAAGGATGCCATAATTAAACGGATCGTTGCCAAGGCAACTTTATCCTTATTTTTCAATGCGACTTTAAGTGCTGCACTAAATTCTGCCCTTTTATCCATTTTTTTCCTTTTCTTTTTGGTCAAAACCTATTAGGAACTGTGTCTCTAGCAGGTAATGACATAAATCACTTTTGCTGGAGCATATCACCTATGACTGAATTGTCTAATATAAAACGTCCCGAAAACGCAACCGCCGTTATAGTATTGTCCGATGGAACATTGTTCTGGGGCTACGGAATTGGCGCAGAAAAGCACGCCATTGGCGAAATTTGCTTTAACACATCCATCACCGGATATCAGGAAATTCTGACTGACCCAAGTTACGCCGGTCAGATCATAACCTTCACTTTTCCGCATATCGGAAATACCGGAACCAATAATGAGGATATTGAAACGATCAATCCTGCCGCGCGCGGTTTGATTATTCGCGAAGATATTACATCCCCATCAAATTGGCGTTCCAATGAAAATTTCAATGACTGGCTCATCAGCCATAACCTTGTAGGTATCAGCGGTATTGACACACGCGCCCTAACGCGCCGCATTCGTGACCTTGGCGCGCCGAACGGTGTGATTGCCCATAGTCAAAAAGGCGAATTTGATTTGGATGCATTACTGAAACAGGCGCAAGAATGGCACGGGCTTGAAGGTGCGGATCTGGCGAAAGAGGTTTCCTGCACGCAAAACTATAACTGGAACGAAGCGCTTTGGACGCGTGAGGATGGTTATGCCACACAAAACAATCCAAACTATAAAGTCGTTGCCGTTGATTTCGGCGCAAAACGTAATATCCTGCGCTGCCTTGCTGCTGTTGGATGCGAGGTGGTTGTCGTCCCCGCAAATACGAGCGCGCAAGATATTATAGCGCACAAACCAGATGGTGTATTTCTATCTAATGGCCCGGGTGACCCTGCCGCGACCGGTGAATATGCCGTGCCTATGATCAAAGAGCTTTTGGCGAATAATATGCCGATCTTCGGTATTTGCCTCGGGCATCAGCTCCTCTCCCTTGCGCTTGGATGCCAAACCCGTAAAATGGCTTTGGGACATCGTGGTGCAAACCAACCTGTGAAGGATTTGGTTACAGGCCGCGTTGAAATAACATCGCAAAATCATGGCTTTGAAGTTATCGGCGAAAACCTTCCCGAAGGTGTTGAACAATCTCACGTCAGTTTGTTCGATGGATCAAATGAGGGGATTAAACTTAAAGGGAAGCCCGTCTTCTCTGTGCAATACCACCCTGAGGCCTCCCCCGGACCGATGGATAGCCATTATTTATTTGATAGATTTATAGATAATATAAAAGCTGCAAAAGCAGCATAAAAAGAGGAATGACGAGATGCCAAAGCGTACAGATATAAAATCCATTTGTATTATCGGGGCTGGCCCCATTATCATCGGGCAAGCTTGTGAGTTTGATTACTCAGGAACACAGGCATGTAAAGCTCTGCGTGAGGAAGGGTACAGAATTGTTCTGATTAACTCCAACCCTGCCACGATTATGACCGACCCTGATATGGCTGATGCAACATATGTTGAGCCGATAACTCCTGCAATTGTGACCAAAATCTTAGAAAAAGAACGCCCTGATGCGTTGCTACCGACGATGGGTGGACAAACGGCGTTAAATACGGCTTTGGCTCTTGATGCCGATGGTACGCTTGAACGCCTTGGTATTGAACTGATCGGTGCGCGCGCTGATGTTATTGATAAGGCCGAAGACCGCGAAAAATTCAAAGTTTGCATGGATGAGCTTGGTCTTGAATCTGCGCGCTCTAAAACCGTTCATAATATGGATGAAGCCCGCGAAGCCCTTAAAGAAATTGGCCTTCCGGCAATTATGCGTCCATCCTTTACCATGGGTGGAACGGGCGGTGGTATAGCCTATAACCGTGATGATTACGAAAAAATCGTGCGCGATGGTTTGGATGCGTCCCCCACAACGGAGGTTCTGGTTGAGGAATCTCTACTGGGTTGGAAAGAATATGAGATGGAGGTTGTGCGCGATAAAAACGACAATTGCATCATTATTTGCTCCATTGAAAATATTGATCCCATGGGCGTACATACGGGTGATTCCATCACTGTTGCCCCTGCCTTAACCCTCACTGATAAAGAATATCAGATTATGCGTAATGCTTCGCTTAAAGTTTTACGTGGTATTGGCGTGGAAACAGGCGGATCAAACGTACAATTTGCCCTGAATCCTGATGATGGTCGTATGATTGTGATTGAGATGAACCCGCGAGTTTCACGCTCTTCCGCTCTGGCTTCCAAGGCTACTGGTTTTCCGATTGCAAAAATCGCAGCAAAATTGGCGGTAGGCTATACACTGGATGAGCTTGGTAATGATATTACAGGTGGTAAAACCCCCGCAAGCTTTGAGCCGACCATTGATTATGTTGTCACAAAAGTTCCTCGTTTTGCCTTCGAAAAATTCAAAGGCAGCGAAGCCACGCTTACAACCGCAATGAAATCCGTTGGAGAAGCCATGGCGATTGGTCGTAATTTTGAGGAATCCTTGCAAAAGGCTATGCGCTCATTGGAAAAAGGTCTCACGGGTCTGTCGCCAATTTATATTGAAGGCGCACAGAATGAAAATAGCGACGCACAAAAAGATGCACTTCGCGCCGCCGTATCAAACCCAACCCCGCAACGTATATTGCATATCGCACAAGCCTTCCGTCACGGTATGGATTTTGATGAAATTCACGCCATTTCAAAATATGACCCATGGTTCTTAGAGCGCATTCAAAATATCGTAAACGCGGAAAAAAGGATTATCGAAAAAGGATTGCCTGTTGATCCACAAGGTTGGATGAACATCAAACGACTCGGCTTTTCCGATGCACAGCTTGCCGATCTGGTTAAAGTATCCGAAGACAGCGTGCGTAAAGCCCGCTTGACGCATAATATCCGCCCCGTTTACAAACGCGTGGATAGCTGCGCCGCGGAAATTGCATCGGATACGCCATATATGTATTCAACATATGAAGGCAATGGCCTGAATGCGGCTGAAAATGAGATTGATGCAACAGATCGTGAAAAAATTATCATTCTTGGCGGTGGGCCAAACCGTATCGGTCAGGGCATTGAATTTGATTATTGCTGTGTTCATGCTGCCTATGCTCTCAGAGAGGCCGGATACGAAACAATCATGGTCAATTGTAATCCGGAGACGGTCTCCACAGATTATGATACCTCTGATCGTTTGTATTTTGAGCCACTCACTGAAGAAGATGTGATTGAGCTTATACAGGCTGAACAGGCCAATGGCAGTGTTAAAGGCGTGATTGTACAGCTTGGCGGGCAAACACCGCTAAAACTAGCGCAAACTCTGCTTGATCATGGTATTCCTATTCTGGGAACGAACCCTGATGCCATTGATCTGGCTGAAGATCGTGAACGCTTCCAACAGCTTTTGATCAAACTCGATCTAAAACAACCGCCAAACGGCCTCGCACGTACAAAAGAAGAAGCCCTTGGCATGGCCGAAGGCATTGGCTTCCCGCTTGTGATCCGTCCGTCTTATGTTTTAGGTGGTCAGGGCATGGAAATCGTCCATAGCATGGAAGAGCTTGAACGCTATATTAATACCGCCGTTAAAGTTTCAGGTGACAGCCCTGTCTTGCTTGACCGCTATCTGAAAAGCGCGATTGAGCTTGATGTGGATGCGCTTTGCGATGGCGATGATGTGTACGTCTCCGGCATTATGGAGCATATTGAGGAAGCTGGAATTCACTCCGGCGACTCTGCTTGCGTTATTCCGCCGCATTCATTATCAAAAGAAACCATCGAAAACATCAACATTCAAACCATAAAATTAGCAAAATCGTTAAATGTCAAAGGCTTAATGAACGTACAGTTCGCCGTACGCAAGGATGATAAGACTGGTGAAGATGTAATCTTTATCATCGAAGTCAACCCACGCGCATCACGCACCGTACCATTTGTTGCCAAAGCCACGGGCGTGCC
>CAXBFT010000160.1:0-5133 GCA_963974945.1 uncultured Alphaproteobacteria bacterium | reverse complement strand
TTATGGGGGATTGATAAGATTGATGTTGTCGCGCCTGTTTTTAATTTAAAGGCGCGCGCCGTGTTAGAAAAGAAGATTGCTGGGCAAGCTGTTACTTGTACTGTGAAATCATTTATAGGTGACCAGATTACTGGGGGTAATGCCAAGGCCCAATGTGTAAATTATGCGGAGGAAGACTTAAGCCTCTTTTTGTTGCAGCAAGGATATGTGAGTGTAAACAGAACCGAGATTTATGGGTCTTTATATGAAGCTCCCTATATTCAAGCCGAATTACAGGCGCAATCTGCGGGGAGAGGTTTATGGGCAACTGCTGAAAGTCCGGAGCGCATGGCAGCAGGTGAGCAAAGTAAAAATTTTATGACGGGCGCATTTACCTTAACGGCGGTGTTTATTATTGCTGTTGGTTTGCTCAGTTTCTATATTTTGCGCGGTTTTGGTAAGGTTGTTGATTTGCAAAATCAATCTCTTGACCTTGCCACCAGAGAGCGCGCGCTAAAAGATAAGGAAAAATATGTTATTGCTTCGCTTCTTCATTCTGAGGTGAGGGAAAATAAAACAAAAATAGATGCTTATTTAATGGTATATGAGGAAACTTTGAAGGAGCTTTCAAAGGGAGAGAAAGCGCATCAGTATTTTAAAACTGGCGAGATGATACAAAAACAACCAGCCTTAAGTCGTACTGTATTTGATAATAATGCGAATAAACTTGAATTACTTGGCGCAAATTTTTCCAGTGATGTTATTCATTATTATGCACGAATTAAAAGTGTTTCTGATTACGTAACAATTACGCCGGAAACGTCAATTGATGAAGCGCGTGATGTTGTTCGTACAGTTATTGAGAGCGCGCAAAAATTAAATACAGGGCATCTTATGGAACGCTTTGCAAAAAGCTCTGCATTGAAGCAGGTGGAAGATGAAATACTTCCGTAATATTCACTTAAAAAAGTGACCCTTGTTCTTTTTTTTCATCTTTAGTCATTGTCGGTTTCTTAGGCGTTGGTGGTTTTTCATTGATTATTGCGCCAATCTTCTGATTGTCTTGGAATTCAAGATTAACCGCCTGAGCATTTGAAAGATTATTTGCGTTTGTGATTGGTGCACCGTTTTCATCCCAAACAACAACATATCCACGTTTTAAAACATTTTTGAATGAGAGAAGATCGAGCTTTTCGACTGTACGTGTCATTGATTTCGTTTTGTTATCAAGATTACGCGCTGTTGTCTTCTCAAGATTTTCTGACCACAGGGCGAGGGCGTGCTGCGCTAGTTTAATATTATGTGATGGCGGCTTTATATTAAGGGCGGTATTCATGAAATTGCTGCGTTTTTTCATGAGATATTGTGTAAACATATCATCGGCGCGCGCAGCGAAACGTTCTAAACGGGCGTGCTTTGTCTCTATCAATTGTGCTGGATGCGTGAGGCGTACACTTTGTTTGGTATAGCTTTCTTTTTTCTTGTTCAGGTAAATTGTATAGGCATGTTCCAAGCGATCACCTGCGTGATCAACATGTTGGGTCTTCATTTCTAATAAACGCATGGGATCACCAAGTTTTGCCGAAAGAGCGTCAAGGCGATGGCGTTTTTCAGAAAATATTCTGCCCATGCCACTGATCAGGCGTTGATGGTCCTCACTGATTTGTGCGATCAGATTTAGACGTACGGGAACGGCAAATTCTGCTGCGCCGGTTGGGGTTGGCGCTCGTAAATCTGCGGCATAATCTATTAAGGTTGTATCTGTTTCATGTCCCACAGCAGAAATGATGGGAATATGGCTGCGTGCCGTGGCGCGAACAACATTTTCCGCATTAAAGGCCATTAAGTCCTCTAATGAACCGCCGCCACGCGCCACGATAATGAGATCAGGACGTAGGTGAGCGGGAAGTGCGTTGAACCCGTCAATGGCTTTTTCAATTTCATTATCCGCGCCTTCACCTTGCACCTTCACTGGCCAAACCAGAACATGCCGCGGAAAGCGATCGTTAAGGCGGTGCAATATATCACGAATAACCGCGCCGGTGGGGGATGTCACAACGCCAATTCTTTGCGGTAAATACGGGAGTGGTTTTTTACGCTCAGCCGCAAACAGACCCTCGGCGGCTAGCTTTTTCTTGCGCTCTTCTAACATTTTGAGCAAAGCACCTTCACCGGCAAGCTCCATAGATTCAATAACCAGCTGATATTTTGAACTCATCGGATAGGTGGTGATTTTGCCGATGCAAATTACTTCCAATCCTTCTTCGGGCTTGATCGAAAGTTTGGAAAGAACACCTTTCCAACAAACGGCATCGATAACAGATTTATCATCCTTTAGCCCGGTATACATATGTCCCGATTTTGGAATTGAGACGCGTGATAACTCACCACGGACACGTACGCGTCCATAAGTATCTTCCAGTGTGCGTTTCAAGGAAAAGGCCAGATCGGAAACCGAAAACTCGGGGACGTTGCTTTGTGGTGTTGTATCGCTCATACTGTGCATCATACGCATAAAAAAGAAGAAATTAAAGTCTTCTCATGCTATGATTCGCAGATGATATATCCGTTTTCCACATATCTGTATAAAGATGAAGGTGAAGTTGTTCTTGAATTGCTTGATTTCTTGCGATGGGATGACGCTATTTCTTCATCTGTTTCGGCGCAAGCGATTGATCTTGTCGTGAAAACACGCAGCACGAAGAAGCGTGGCGGTCAGTTAGAGTCTTTTCTGCAGGAATTTTCATTAAATACCGATGAAGGGCTGGCCATGATGTGTTTGGCGGAGGCTTTGCTCCGTATTCCCGATGCACGTACGGCAAATGCACTTATTAAAGATAAGGTTGTTGCGGCAAATTGGTTGCAAAAACAGGGGGTGGGCTCTAAGGACTGGATGGCAAAGGCCGCGGGGCTTGGTATGGCTTTGACGCGTAAAACGCTTGATAGTGCTTTCTCAAAACTGGGGGAGCCGCTTATTCGTGAGGCCATGACCCGCGCCATGCAAATGATGGGTAAACAATTCGTACTGGGGACATCAATTGATGATGCCATAAAACAGGCGAAGAAGCTTGAGATGCAAGGCTATCGCATGTCATATGACATGTTAGGTGAGGGCGCACGCGATGCAAAAACAGCGGAAGATTATTTTTCTTCTTATAAAAATGCAATTGCAAATATATCTGAAAATAATAACCGCAATATTACTAGCAATGCGGGGATTTCGGTTAAATTATCTGCCTTGCATCCGCGCTATATTTATTCGCAGAAAGCGCGCTGTATTCCTGAAATAACAGCAAAGCTTAAAGCTCTTTGTATGTTGGCAGCACAAGCTAATATACCGCTCACTGTTGATGCAGAGGAAGCCAACAGGCTCGATCTATCTATTCAAATCATAGAAAATATCATTAAAGATGATGATTTAAAGGATTGGGCTGGATTTGGTTTGGCTGTTCAGGCATATCAAAAGCGCGCATTGCCTCTTATAAATTACATTTCCAATTACACACGTACACGGGGGCGATCAATACAAATCCGTCTTGTGAAGGGCGCGTATTGGGATTCAGAAATTAAGCATGCGCAAATGGGTGGTTATAAAGACTATCCCGTTTTTACCCGTAAGGTGAATACAGACTTATCCTATCTTGCCTGTGCGCAGGCGATGTTGACGCACGCGGATGTGATTTATCCAATGTTTGCAACACATAACGCCCATAGTATTTGTGCTATTCGACATATGGCAAAATCATCTGACGTTGCATTTGAATTTCAACGCCTCCATGGTATGGGCGAAGGTTTGATGGAGCAAATCATTGACGAAGATGATGTGCGTTGCAGTGTTTATGCGCCAGTTGGTCCGCATAAGGATTTGTTGCCGTATCTTGTGCGCAGATTATTGGAGAATGGCGCTAATTCTTCTTTTGTAAATCAGCTTTTAGATCATCAAAAGGTACCTGCTAAAATTATTACAGATCCTGTTTTATCTGTACGTATAGCAGATCATCATCGCCATAGAAAAATCCCCCTGCCTAAAGATTTATTTGGACAAAATAGGTTGAATTCAAAGGGTATTGATCTTGATAACCAAGGTGATGCAATGGCTCTGGTTGAATACGTCCAGGATTACGATTTTTTGCGCCCTGCTGTATCGTACGTTAATGGTAAGGTATATAATGACGTATCTGAGGGGCATATAGGCGCCGCCTTTGCATCTGCGCGGTCGGGCTTTCATCGTTGGAATGCCAAAGATATCGAAGAGCGTGCGGTGATTATAGAGCGCTGTGCCGACATGCTTGAAAAGAAAATGGATGAGTTTATAGCCGTTTAGTCTTGGAGGCGGGAAAAACCTATGCTGATGCCCGTGATGAAGTGCGGGAAGCTGTTGATTTTTGTCGGTATTACGCCATGAATGGACGGGTTGATTTCGCCTCTAAGGGGGTGCTGATGCGCGGATATACAGGGGAGAGCAATCGCTTGACATTACAAGGACGCGGTGTGTTTGTCTGTATCAGCCCATGGAATTTTCCTTTGGCAATCTTCACAGGGCAAATTGTAGCTGCTCTGGTATCAGGTAACACAGTGATTGCTAAACCCGCCTCACAGACGCGTTATGTCGCCTCCTATATGGTTGAATTACTGTATAAGGCCGGCGTTCCGCATGACGTTTTGCATTTGCTCCTTGGGGATGGTCGCTTTGGTGGAAAAATTGTGGCGCATAAGGATGTTGCCGGGGTCGTTTTCACCGGTTCAACGGCAACTGCAAAGCGTATACAAACCACTTTGGTTACTGAAAACGCTTCTATTATTCCGTTTATTGCGGAAACAGGTGGTCAGAATGCCATGGTGGTGGATAGTTCTGCTCTGCCTGAGCAAATTGTCGATGATGTTATTCATAGTGCCTTTGGTTCTGCAGGGCAGCGCTGCTCGGCTTTGCGCGTCCTGTACGTACAGGACGATATAGCGGATAATGTTATCTCCTTGCTAAAAGGTGCAATGGATGAGTTAAATGTGGATGATGGTATAGGAATAGCGGTTGATATCGGTCAGATAATTGACCAAGAAGCAAGGCGTATGTTGGAACAGCATGTTAGTTATATGAAAGATAATGCGTCTGTGATTGCTAAAGTCAAAATCACATCTGAATTGTCCAATAATGTC
>CAXBFT010000159.1:0-5140 GCA_963974945.1 uncultured Alphaproteobacteria bacterium | reverse complement strand
GCTTAGAAGGCAGTTGCTCTATCCGGTTGAGCTATGGGACCGTATCACAAGATGATTATCATCAAAGAATGATGATAAATTGCATAAAAAGGATGATGAAATCAAGACCTTTAAATTCTTATCTGCATGTTATTTGAAATTATCGCTGTAATTCTTTGGCTTTAGGCGGCGTTTTTGGTCGATTGCAACAGTATAAGTCCACCCCTTACCCTTGGCAAAAGCCACCGCATCATCAGATGTTTTGAACTTTAAACGCACCTGGTTAAGCGTATCTTCGGATGATGTCCACCCCATAACAGGTTCTGCCGCGCGGGCGGAAGTTGTTTCATATTCCAAAATCCAGTCATTCCCAAGAAAACGGCCGGATTGCATAGCATTTTTAGTTGGTTTAAAAATTCTAACGTCCATCGTTTAAAATATCTCTTATTTTTCATTACAATCGAATAATTACGAAAAGAAGCTAGCCGATTTAATGCCATCTTACCAGCGATAAATGCGCCGACCAAGCAATCCTGCCACTGCCCCAAATAAAATATAGGGTAAAATATGATAACAACAAATATGATCAATACCATCGGCATGACACGTCAGACGCAGGCCAATATACCCCAAGCCCCCCATTGAAATGGTATTCATCGTCGATAAAAGCAACGGATGTGTTGTTTTCCCGCGTATTGATAAAATAATAATGGCCAGAGCCGGAACAGCCCCAAAGATAATTGCATTAAGATAACAGCGATGCATACCAATATGCGGCATAGAAAACTTCAACATCATCTGGAACCCAATCCATGCAGTGAAAACACCAAAGAGAGACAATGCGACACTTATAATCCATTGCTGTCCGCGCATATCAGGTACACATAGCCACATCGCGCACAACCCCGCACTGAGCGCCATTGAAAAGACCAGACTCATCTCAAAAAGAAAGGTCGGGTCATTAAATTTATCCATCGCATCAGAACGAATACCAAAATATATTATGGCAGAAGCAAGGTAGACCACGGCCATAATAAAAAACGGCACAAAGCGACGTAAAGGATGGGGTAACACAGATACAGGCGTTAAATCACCAACAAGTGATTCAATCAAATTATCTGTAATTTTTATGTTTTTATTACTCATTTTACCCTAAAATATCCTTTAATTTATTTGCCGTACGATGTGCAGAAACCTTAACCGCCGACTCGCTCATATCCATTTCTTGTGCAACCTCTTTTGCGCTATACCCCTCAACCTTCATCATTGTGAAAATCTTTCTTTGCACATCAGGAATGTCCTTAATCGCGTCTTCTATACCCTTTAATTCGATGAAATCAGGTTGATTCGTTACATTTTCTGAAAAAATATCCCTGTTTTCCGCGGATGAGAGTTTTGTATCGCGCAATTTATAATGCTGTCGCAGGAAATCCGTTCTTCGAAATTGTATAATTGAGTTCAGCCAAGGCTTAAACGGGCGATCTCCGCCATAGGAATAAAGCGATTTATGCACCGATACCAAAACGTCTTGCGCAATATCATCCAACCAATCGGCATTAGATAACCCCGAAACAAGACGCATTTTAATATAGGGAAGGATTTGCGCCAATAATGCAGAATATGCCCGCTTATCACCCCCCTGCGCAAGAACGGCAAGAGCTTCCCATGATGTATCATTATCTGTTTTATTTTGCGTTTTTCGCAATGATCTAAGCCTGATGCATAATTAAATCGAACTATGTATATAGCATATACCGTATAAATCGACAGCATATAAATAAAAGGCGAATGCCCTATTCACAAAGCAATCACCTTACATCAATCCAATCATAAATCTCTTAGTGGTCGGAGCGAGAGGATTCGAACCTCCGACCCCCTGTTCCCAAAACAGGTGCGCTACCAGGCTGCGCTACGCTCCGACACTTAAAGATGAAGGGTTTTTACACGATCATTTGGAAAACAGCAAGAGAATATAATAAAAAAATCACTGCTGTTTTAATTTTCATTCAAAATCTTCAAAAACAACCCGATCGCCGATATTAATATTCAACGCATCACTCACCCCACCAGCAAGCTCTAACACTGCAAATGCAGGACCATTAGAGCTTATAGGCGTCAGGCTATTCGGCACAGCCATTGAGTGAACATGCGTAATAATGCCATCACGGCGTATAAACAGCATATCAAGAGGAATCCATGTATTTTTCATCCAAAAATAGCGCTCCTTCTCTTCATTAAAGATAAAAAGCATAGCGGTATCTTTTGGGATATGATGACGATACATCATACCTGTGGCCTGCTGCATTTGGGTTTTTGCAACCTCTACATTGAAATCATGCACATTGCCCGTTGCCGTAGAAATACTTAAATGTTGCATCGCCAAATCTTGCGGGACATTGCCAACGGGTGGAGGAATACCTTCTAAAGGTGGTGGAATGGTTACCACTTGCGGCGCTGTGGGGGGCAGAGGAAGCGCATCCTGTGCAATCACAGAGCCGTTATTTGCAATAAGGACAAAAGCTCCAACACATAACGCAGCAATGCATAGCACTATATTTCTCATATACAGCCCCTTCTTTTAAGAATCAGTCGAGTGCATATCCTCTAGATTCGTTACGAGGGAATCATAAGTAATAAACCCATGAAAATGCCCTCTATCATCAACAACACAAAGTGGAGAACCATTTTTAGTTAACAGGCTCACCCCTTCCCAAATAGAAGAATCGGGAACAACACAATGAGGTTTTCGATCCATAAGCTCGGAAACAGGATGCCCCTTAATATTTGCTAAACGCTTCGCCACACCCGGTGCCGCGGTGACCTTAACATCAATTTGTATCCCCCCCGCCATTGCCACAGAAACAGGAATAAGGTTTTTCAATAAAATCTTCATAGAGAAGATACCAAGAAAGTGCCCCTTCTCATCAACAACGGCAACGGCATTTACCTTGCCTTTACGTATAGCCTTAAGGACAGCTTCAACACTTTCATCGGGCTTTACGGTTACATTATTCTTAACAACGGCATCATGACAAGGCATACTATAGAACTCCACACACACTCAATTAAACTACAAGGTGTTATTCTTCCTTATTCTTAACCATGATGCCAGCTAAAAAATAATTATGCACAAAAAATAAGTGCCTGCCGCCCTATCCGATCACCCTCTTTTTAAGGTCGTTCAACCTGTCATCATTTTCTATGCGCTCTTCCATTGTTTTGCGAATTTCTTCGCTGCTGCTTTTATCCTGAATAAGTGCTTTATTATAATCATCTTGCGTTACGATTCCTGCCTCATCAAGCACAGTCTCAAAATGCGCTCTCACGCGGGAACTATATTCTTCACGCTCCGCCTTCATGCCTATTTGTGGTGCTTTTGCGCCGGCATGCTGCGTATCAGTGGTGTCGCCACCAAGCATAGCCGAAAGCTCCACGCCGTACTGCGCCATCCATTGCGGAATTTGATAACGCTCAATTTGCGAAGTGGCATCAGATTCTGCCACTTTATTTGCATTTTCCTTTATATCATCCTTTGTATGCTCTTCAATCTTTTCACGGATCTTTTCCTCTATCTCCATGCGCTCTTCAGGGGGCAGAGCCGCAAGCTCCTCTTGTGTTAATCCTTCCTCTGCCAGCAACGCGGCATAATATCGCTCCTCCGGTGTCATGCTCATATATTCAAGGAAATCTGTGACGGCATCAGGTCCATCGTCCTGCGCGCTTATTTCTGCCACGCGACCCTCTTGCGCTATTTGCTGTGTAAGGAATAATGTTCTGGCCTGTTTTGTTTTTTGCAATTGCTCATATGCAGGATCACTCTCCATTGCCTTGTAATCAATGGTCGCTGAAGAATTTGATGCGGCAGAGAATGCTGCTTGTGACATCGCGGTGGGGGACTTTTCTACCGTTCCATCCAATAATGCGGCAATTTTTGCCGCCCTATCCTGCGCTAACTCCGGCCCTTTTAGGGTGGCATCTTCATTCGCAAAGAGGTTTTGCATCTTTGCGCCAAGCGCATTTGATGTTTCTGTAAAGCCATTATTATCAATTTTAGCAACGACTTTGCCATTGACCACCACACGCGCATAAAGTTGAGAAGCGGCATCAGAGGATTGCGTATAGCGCTGTTCCAGCATTCTTTCTTGCGCAGTGATAATCGTTTTATATGTTTGCTCATCCGCCTGCACCACGCTCGTATTTTTAATGCCGCTTAAATCAAGGGCTTTAATATGGGGGGACTGAACCGAAATTCCGGCTTGGATAGAGGTCACGGCGCATCTCCTTATTTTTATGTGATGCCGTGTTTTTTCATGCAAATAATGTGCCTGTTGAAAACGCAGATATGCGCATACTTTTAAGCTTAGGCGCCTTATAAAAATTCTATACCCTATTCAAAAACACTGCTAAATATCTGATGGGAAAGTGGTGCGCCGAAGCTTCAAACTCGTGACCTACTGATATGTAATCAGTAGGCAATATCTATTTTTAAACAACAATAGCAAAAGGGACACTCACGGGGCATAATCACGAAATGATAGACATACCACACCTGAAAGCTCATGATAAACACAAGCCTCCATATACTTCGGCCCAAAGCGGACTCTGTCATGAATTAATTGAGGAATTTAGATATAAGGCTATAATATGAAATAATGACACAAAGTAGACATTAAAGGTAAGAAAAAATGGTTAATATGCATGACTGGACATTAATCGATATTACTAGCCATTGGAGAAATCGTTCGGTTATCTTAAGGTTCAGCTCTCAGGACGGCCATAAGGAAATTTTAGCGAATAATTTTTCTAAAGTTCGAGTACCTAGAAATAATCCGTGGGGTGCTAGTGTATCAGTTAATAAAGCCATTCTAAGTAACGCAGATAAAAGGCTTTCTATTGAGATGCAATCGGGTGATACAATTGAAATTGAAGCTCAATCAATAGAACTTCCAGAATAATTTTAATGTTGGCTCATGGCCGACAGCCTACTAAGGTTATGGACGTAAACAGAACCCTTCTATCCACAAGTACTCTATAAATCTTGAAAAATTGAGGTGTATCTTGAAGATGGTGTTGTGATTTGTTGCTTTTTATTGCCCCACCAGTGCCCCAATGAATTTTAAAACCGAGGAAAAGTGGTGATCGCGCCGAGATTCGAACTCGG
>CAXBFT010000158.1:0-5161 GCA_963974945.1 uncultured Alphaproteobacteria bacterium | reverse complement strand
AAATCATGTCAGAGACATTCACAGAGGAAGAAAAAAGAGGCGTATTTTTACGCGCTGTATGTAGCTATTCAGGATCAAAAGACAGATGGAAAAAACGCGCATCTGAACCTATGAGCGATGAAGACTTACAGGAGGCTTTAAAATATGAACTGGGTACATTTGGCGGGGGTGGTTGTCGAGATTCAATAAGTATCGCTTATCAGGGATGCGGCCTAAAGATTTGGGCAGATAGAGACTATGCGAATTTTTGTCTAGATGAACCGTTCTTACAAGGGGCGCAGACTGTCAAAATGGCGCGGCTTGTTTTTAATATTATAGACGCGGCCAATCCTCAAACTGATTTGTTCGGGGGGCTATAATGAATATCTATGATGCAGCCAAGATTTTAGGATTAACGGGAAGCCTAAACCCTGAAGACACAAAAGCAGCTTATCGGGCAGCGTGTAAAAAATATCATCCTGATATTAACCCCGTGGGTGAAGAGATGATGAAAATCATCAATCAGGCTTTTGACGCTTTGAAGGATTTCACAGGGGAAATGAAGTCAGAGCAGACAGATTATGGTGACTTGCTCAATAATGCTTTAAATGCGATTTCTGGTAGTGTCGCAAAGTTTAACGTTTGATCAAATGTCTGTTAGAATCTGATTTTTCCTCCTATCAGGATCTCTCCATGATTTCATTCTCCGGCCGCCATCATCCTGGTGTTATTATTCTACAGTGCGTTCGTTGGTATGTTTCCTATGCTTTGAGTTATCGGAATATCGAGGAGATGATGGGTGAGCGTGGTTTACACATCGATCATGCCACTCTGAACCGTTGGGTCTTGCACTTTTCACCGCTCTTGGAGCAGGCATCGAAAAAATATAAACGCCCCGTTCATCGCAGCTGGCGAATGGATGAGACCTATATCAAGATCAAGGGGAAATGGCGGTATCTGTACCGCGCCGTTGATAAACATGGTGCCACCATTGAGTTTATGGTTTCAAAGAAGCGCGATACGGCCGCAGCCAAAGCGTTCTTCCGCAAGGCCTTCCGTCACAATCGAATGCCATACCGTATCAATATTGATAAGAGTGGTGCTAACAAAGCGGCCTTAGATCACTTCAATAAGCCCGGCTTTCTCACAGGAAAAAGGAAATTCATCCTGAGCCAAGCCAAGTATCTCAATAACATTGTTGAACAAGATCACCGTCATATCAAGCGCATCACAACGCCGATGGGATGTTTCAGGAAAATGCACACCGCCTCACGAACCATCGCAGGGATAGAGCTTATGAACATGATTAAAAAGAACCAGTTAAAATTCACTAAACACCTCGATCAAAACCTAACGCCCGCGCAGCAATTTTATCGCCTGGCGACCATCTAAAATCGGCCCTGTTGCGGGACTTTTTAAACTGAGTTAAACTTTGCGACACTACCGCAAATCTTACCTGCCATGATGGTGATTACAACTGGCAGCATGAGGAAAAGATCAACTTTACAGATTTTCCGCTGAAAAAAATCACGCTGTATTTCACAGGCAATGTCTTGCTTTTACCAAGCGAATATTAGGGGAGGGCAGAGCAATGCAAAGATATATTGAGATCATCGAAAACTATGGCGGGTTCTGGTTGTTCTTGCGGGATGGCGCAGCATTTACGGGCTGCATGACCTGTATCTACGTCCTTTACATTTTTCTTTATGCGTTGATGGAGGTTTAAGCCATGACACAGAAATATGATTTTGCGCGGTTTAAATCCGAGATTAACATGACGCAATATGCAGCCGCTATGGGCTATGAAATTGATCGTAAGAACAGCACAAAAGCATCCGTTAAAATGAAAAACGGGTGCGATACGGTTATTATTTCAAAGCGAAATGCTGTCTGGGTTTACTTCTCACCCGTTGATGATCGTGACAATGGCACGATTATTAACTTTGTTCAAAACCGCACAGGCAAAAGCCTGCTCGAAGTTGGCGCGGAATTGCAAAGCTGGATTGGTGGCGGTGTATCTTTGCCGCAAGCCAAAAGTTATGTGCGCGAGGTAGAAGAACAGGAATATGATCCCGCGCGCGTGGCGAAAATCTTCAAAAAATGCTGCGCCGTTAAAAACCATGCTTATCTTGAGGGCAGGGGGCTATCACGGGCTATTTTATCATCCCCACGTTTTGCGGGGCGCATTTATGCAGATCGTTACGGCAATGTGGCTTTTCCGCACTATAACGGCAAGAATATCTGCGGCCTTGAGCTTAAAAATGCGGATAAAGCCTTGTTTGTACGGGGCAGTGAAAAGACATTCTGGCGCTCAAACTGCAAACAGGGTGATGATACGCTCATTATCGGAGAGGCTGTTATAGACGTTGTTAGTCATTGCATTTTGTTTCTCAATGAAAACGCAGTTTACGTCGCGACAGGTGGGGGCATGTCCCCAGAGCAGGAAGAGGTTTTAAAATCCTGCGTTCAGGGCTTCAAAGCTTTAAAAACCGTCATTCTTGCAATGGATAATGACCAAGGCGGCGAACGTCTGACACAAAAAATCAAGAATATACTGGAAAGTAGCGGGTTTTCAGGTGAAATTGTCTGTCATAGCCCTGAAACCCAAGGGCAGGACTGGAATAATGTTTTGAAGGACAGAGGATAGAAGCATGGCCACTTATTACGATTCCGCTGAAGGGGAGCAGATCACCAGAGCGCGGGCATTGCAGGAGCTTCAAAAGCACCAGCTCGATGATGAAAGCATTATCATGACTTTTGATGCGGAAGTGCAGCCAAAAGCCAATGGTTTGTATGACGCACAAGCCGTTTTACGGTGGCTTGAATATTAAGCAATTCTTTATCGTGTGATGATAGAAATGGCATGTTATGAGCAGGAAAAAGAGTAAAAAACAGACAAATATCAAGGAAATCGAAGTATTTGCCGCTTTCGATCACCGCCTGAATATGCTCTATGCCACGATCAAGCCGACAAAAGAAGAAGCGGAAACCCTTATGCGGCGGTATAACCCGCCAGTCGATGAGGAAACCTACACATACCGCGTCTATCCGATCCGCGTTACAATCGACCTTGGCAAGCAACATGATTTGTTTGTTGAAGAGGACGATTAAATCTTGACATTTTTCCTTAAAATCCTTACCTTAGAGTAAGGAATAAATAAAAAGTAAGGTTTTAAAAATGGAAGTTACACTTACCACAAAAGGGCAAATCACATTGCCGAAAGCATTGCGCGATTCTATGCACCTGAAAACAGGCGATAAGATCATTTTTGAGGAGCTGGATAATGGTGCGTACTTGCTCAAAGCCAGAACGACAGACGTTAGTGTTTTGAAAGGCTGCGTTGCGTATAGAGGTGCGCCCGCCACACTGGACGATATGGACGCGGCAATAGCCGAGAACGCAGGGGCTTAATTGATGTTTGCTTTGGATACGAATATTCTTGTGCGTTATATCGTGCAGGATGATAAAACACAGGCTGGAAAGGCGACAAAGATTATAGAGGGTTTGTCTGCGGAGAACCCTGCCTTTATATCCTGCATTGTGATGTGCGAAATAAACTGGGTTTTAAAATCCGTTTATAAAACGTCCAAGCAAGAAAGATTAAGCGTTTTACAAAATCTTTTGTCTGTACCTGTTTTTGATATTGAACAACTGGATAGTTGTGTTCGGGCGTTGAAAAGCTACCAAGACGGCAAAGCGGATTTTTCTGATTATCTCATTCAGGATATAAGCCGTGTTCACGGTTATGATACGTTACTGACCTTTGATAAGAATGCTCAAAAAAGTAAGGGTTTCAAGGGGCTGTAAGGTTTAGATATGGTTTCTAAATTTCTTCCAAAAAAGCGCCATGTCGTAAATCGTATCAATGCGGGGCGGTATTTGAAGACTTTGGCTGAGCTGGAAACCCCACAAGACCAGTTTTATTATTTGCGCGGCCTGAACGCTTTTGTGTTTGAGGAAATGATCTTAACCGCGCTTAAAAAACGCGGTTTTAAAATCATCCGAAACAAACGCTATACAGGCGATGGCGGGATTGACGGACGCGCTTATAAAAATGACCAGCATTATTTGATTCAGGCAAAACGCTATCGCAAGCATATCAACCCCGCCCATGTCACAGAATTTGCAGAAATCTGCCAAAGGCGGAAAGGGAAGGGGCTTTTTGTCCATACAGGCCGTACAGGGGCAATGAGCCGAGAGATCACACGTGGCGTTGATATTGAAATGATAAGCGGTGAAAGGCTTTTAAAGCTTTTGCTCGATGCCCAGCCAAAACAGACTTTCAGCATTCAGACCCTTGCCAATAGCATTTTCGGTAAAACTGGCGGATAAGCAGCTCGACCATTCAAGCCGAGAAACCCCGCCGCCCCTTTAAACTCCTTTTCATATTTTCAATCTAAATCACGTCTTGAAAACCCTGCAATAAAAATGCGGTGCAGTGGCTCCTATTTTTCTTTTGTCTTTTCAATTCCTGATTTTGGCCGATTTGAAAACAAAAGGAGATTAAGATGTATAGGCTCACAGGGTTTTTCGGCAATCAGGAATATCAAATGCTGGTATCCAGTTTAAGCGATGCCGTGCGGATTTTGCAGCGTTCAAAATCAAAAGCGAATTGCATTCTTGTGAAAGATGAGGGCGGGCGCATAAGAGCAACTTATCTCAAAAATCTTGGTGTTTCGGTTTGTTAATCCTTCGCAACAACGGGCAGGGGATCTCCATGCCTATGATATTGCCATTTTTTCAAAATGTCTTTTTCAGGTTTCTCCGCGCTTCGCTTGGCTAAGGGGCGGTTGCCCCTGGCGCGCGCAAGGTCGAAATCCGAAACAATTTGAAAAATGACGGCTTTCACGCCCCCAAAAGGGCGCGAACCTTCCGTAATTTTGAAAATTCTTTCGGCAAACCCCAAGGGGTTTCTCGCTTGCACTTGCCTCCCCACACTCGCCGTAGGGCAAGTGTTCAGGCGAACCTGAACACGCCATTTAATTTAAATAGGAGCTGAAAATGGACAATACAGTAACAAGCATTAACGATGCAGAATTAGACGCAATCATAACTGAGCTGGAACAAGGTTGGCTTGCGGAAAAAAACAAATTTGATGAAAACGCATGGCTTAAAATCTGTGATGAATTGTCACAGGACGTAAGTAGAGGATGTGGCCTGTCTTATGAAGTATTTGCAGAG
>CAXBFT010000157.1:0-5170 GCA_963974945.1 uncultured Alphaproteobacteria bacterium | reverse complement strand
GAGTTTAAAGGGCATAAAAAATCACATGAAAATACAAGCTCAGCTCCTTCTAAAGGTAAAAAAGATTTCAAAAAAGGCGATAAAAAATTCGATAAGAAGAAAAAAGATAACGGCCCACGCGTTATGAGCTTTGAAGCGAAGAAAAAGCAGGAAGACTCCCCTTTTGCAATTTTACAGCAATTAAAGAAATAATCCTGAATGGGACGAGGCATGGTAAAGAAACGCACTGGACTTATTTGTTGTTTCTTATGCCTTTTTTTTACACAAAATGCATATGCCGCACGTTTTTCCGGTGAATACCTTATCAAGGTTTGTATGATGGATAAAAGTGGTGATGAGATTATTCCTGGTGGAAAAATTGCCTGCCAATCCTATATCTCCGGTGTGATTGATTATCACAACATGCTACGCTTAATGGATTTAACATCTTCAGATATGAATTTTTGTATCCCTGAAACTGTGACTTTGAACGAAATTCACTTGCGCGTTTTATCATATATGTATAAACGAGCAAAACTGCACCGTAAATTTGTTGCTGCGCCGGGGGTTGCTATGGCTTTATTTTCATTATACCCATGCCGTAAATAAAATAGTAAGATATTTAGTATAAAAGTATATTTTGATTAGGAATTTGCATGAGTAGAAAACAAGAATATACAATACGCTTAGAGCGCGATACGCAAGATTATATTCTGCCCAAAGACTTCTACGATATTTTGGTACATCGCCTTTTACCCGTCATCAGCATGACCTATATTGCCACCATTATTGGCATAGCCATAAGCAAGGGGCATTTTATACATTATATGTTTCAAGATCGAACCGCCTATATCATGGCATTAGCCGTTGTAATATGGGTTTCTGTGCCCGCTGTTATTTGGATACTTCTTCATGGGAGCCCGCTATATAGACATGTTGCCGATATTTGGTACAAAATTTTAGCCGCAATTATGGTTTTAACGGTGGGGGTGAGCTTTGTTCTTTTTCCTGAGGCGGATATTTACGGTATGCGTATTTATATGGCGTTATCCGTACCTGTCTTTATGATTATATATCTTTTCTTTATCAAAGGCGGATTACCTGCTATTGCGTCTTATCCGCTTAATGCGATCGGGTTTTGTGCCTTGATTTACGGGGCGACGGTACATTATATATTTTAATGTGCCGCCATGTTCATAATATAACCGATGAACAAAACCTGCGGAACGGTAATAAGCGGGATAGCCAGCGCAATTTTCCATGACTTTGTAAACTCTCGAATGGCCATGAATTCAGTGTAATCTGTTGCAACACCTGCCATTAAAAAGGTAAAGCCATTGCCCGGAGCATGTGCACTGGTCACGATTTCCCCTGCAATAGGAGCAGATCCTTCCGAGCATATTTCAACAATAGTTGCAATAATTAGGGTCATTAAAAGCCCAAAAGCCGTTGGCCCTAACCATTCACTAAACATTTCTACAGGAATAAAAGTGCGGATTGAGGCGGCAATAAGTGTTCCGAAGAGCAACCATTTAATAATCATTTTGCCATCAAGCCAACCTGTTTTCAAAATATCCCAAAGACCGAATTTCGTAAATTTTATAGATTTCAACAGGCTTATAGTTTCTTGTTTTAGATCAAAAACCTCATCACTATCTGGTGTGTTGGGGTTAGAAGGAAGCTTACCGCTACCAACTGCATATTGTAGGATAAGCCCGCTAACAATAGCGATTAGCATTGAACCAACTATATAAAGCATCGTCCATTTAAAACCAATCAGACCAATGAGGACCAATGTCAATGAAAAGGAGTTCCAAGGGCTTGCAACCAGAAAGGCAACGACTTGCGCAAGGCTAACGCCGCGTTCATAAAGCTTTGCTGCAATCAATAAAATCCCGTGACAGCATAAATCGAGGAATACCCCCCCTAAAACCGCACGAAACAGGCCGGATTTTGTATTATCTTTGCCCATAATAGCAATAAAGAAATTACGTGGAATTTTGCTCATAATGCCAATAAATATAAGGCCCAAGGCAATACCCCACCACATACTTAATAATATCTGTGTCGCCGCATGTGCAAAATGATGAAGGAGGATAGGTGGGTTTTCCATCAGAATTGAAAGTAACGCGCTACCACCAATACTAATAATAAGCAGAAGCAAGCTTCCCCATAAAATCCAATCAAACTTACCACCACCGCCATGCGAATGACTATGCCCATCATTCGTATCGACAGGGCAACAGCGTCCCTGTGGTATATCATGATCATGATTATGTTGGTTGCTCATATGATGATGCTAACGTTTAAAAGCTGCGGGTGATTGTGTATTCAGTTAATTCTGACAAGCAGGTTTTATAAAGGTGGTCAGGAATAGGGACGAGGCATTGCGCTGCCTCTTTTGAATATTGTTTTGCAAGCACAATTGTTTTTTCTAACGCTTGGTGGCGGGTAATGATTTCCATCGCAGTATCAAAGTCTTTATCGTCTTGCTCTTTATTTGCAATAGTTCGAACCCAAAAGGCGCGCTCTTCGCTTGTTGCGTTTTCAAGCGCAAAAATAACCGGTGCAGTCATTTTTCCTTCTTTGAAATCATCTCCAATTTCTTTACCTAATGTTTTTTGATCGGCTGAATAATCAAGCGCATCATCAATAATTTGGAAGGCTGTACCTAATTTCATACCGTAATGACGCATAGCCATAATAATATGTTCATCCTGCTCAGATAAAACAGCCCCAACTTCACAAGATGCCGCAAATAAAGCCGCTGTTTTAGATTCTATAACGGTCAAGTAAGAGCTAAGCTTTGTATCAATATCATTGGTGGTAGAAAGTTGTAAAACCTCCCCTTGCGCGATCACGGCTGCAGCATTAGATAGAATGGATAATATCTCTAATGATCCACTCTCAACCATCATCTGGAAAGATTTTGAAAATAGAAAATCACCAACAAGGACGCTCGCCTGATTACCGAAAATAAGATTAGCAGCCTTTTGGCCACGGCGCTCAAAACTTTCATCAACAACGTCATCATGCAGTAATGTCGCCGTATGAATAAATTCAACGGCCGCAGCAAGATGATATGATTTGTCCATTGGCCCGTTAAATAAAGATGTAGAAGCAAGTGTCAATAAAGGACGAATACGTTTACCGCCCGCGGCAATAAGATATTGTGCCAATTGTGGAATAAGAGCAACATCAGATTGCATATTATGCAATATCAAGCGATTGACTTCGCGCATGTCAGTATCAAGGCTATCCGCTAAAATCTGAAGCGGATTTATTTTAGGTGTATCAATCATTGCCGTTATAGCCATATTTTTCTGCATTTTTTGAGTTAGAACAGCTTTTCATAGGGTGATCAAGTAAAAATGAAAAACAGTATCTAGTTATTTGTGTTTACTTTATCTGTCCGGGTTTCCGAATGATCTTGAATTCATTTTCCCTTTATCTTTTTGTGCATTTTTATAATTTTCTAAAATGCCCTGTAAACCTGATTTCTTCTTTGGCTCAACTTCGGCTGTCTCTTCTATTGCATTGGGCGTTTCTTCATCTGCAGAAACGTCTTCGTCGTTTACATCATTATCCTTTGCGTTTTCTTTGCCTTTCCCATCGGCAAGGTCACGATATTTATTCCAAAGCTTTTGTTCTGGAGTTAGGTTCTCATCCTCAGATGATGCACTCTCTGTTTCTGAAGAGGTTTTTTCATCACTGTCTTCTCCACTTACCTGATCTTCTTTTTTAGAAGTGTTCCACGTTACAGACCTCATATTAGGCTTTTTATCTCTTTCATTCACAATATCCTGCAATATAGGCGGCGGCTCTATATCGGCTGTTTCTTCGGCATAGATGATTGAAAAAGGGCTGATGATGCTACAAACTAAAAAAAACAACACATGAAAATAAACATGTTTTGATATAAGACGCATTGCTTTACTCTCTCGCTTAATAAAATAAGACTCAAACAAGATGATGATAAGAGGTTTTGAAGAAGGAATGCAAGAGCAATCAATAATATTACGCGCCTACCAACCTAATGATTTCAATCATTTTTGGCGCATGATCTCTGATTTTCGTTTTGATATAGAGCGTGAATATTACAATCGATGCATTGAGCGACATAATCTGGGGGAGCTAATGATCGTTCTTTGCTTACAAAATGATTGTGCCATTGGTTTTGCACTTTTAAACTGGCAACCCAAATACTCTTTATTTAAAAGGCTGGGTATACCGGAAGTTCAAGATTTAAATGTTCTATCATCGCATCGCAGACAGGGAATAGGGCGTAAAATAATTGAATTTTGTGAGCAATTAGCCACAGAAAAAGGCCATGACACTATGGGCATTGGTGTCGGTTTAGATAGTAGTTTTGGCTCCGCGCAACGCCTTTATATTTCTATGAAATATATCCCCGATGGCAACGGCGTTTGTTATGATCGTATGCAAGTATCAAAGGGGGAATTCAAGCCAATTGATGAAAATTTATCCCTTATGATGATAAAAACTCTAAAAAATTGAAAATTATTGTAAATTCAGGTTATTAAAGCCTTCCATTTTCAGCATAAAATGTGTTAAACCGATTGCAAATTTTGAAATTTCATCAGGAGCGCGAGTTCAATGTCCAAATGGGTTTACAATTTCGGTAAGGATAAAAACGAAGGTAATGCAACAATGCGCAACCTTCTTGGCGGTAAAGGCTGTAATTTGGCAGAGATGGCATCATTAGGGCTGCCTGTTCCTCCGGGCTTTACCATTACAACTGAGGTTTGTACGCAATACTATGAAAATGGTCGCGCATATCCTGCGGAACTTGTTGCTCAAGTTGAAGAAGCATTGAAAGCCGTTGAGGCGACAATGAATATGGAATTTGGCAATCCTGAAAATCCATTGCTTGTTTCTGTGCGCTCTGGTGCGCGCGTTTCTATGCCGGGTATGATGGATACTGTTTTGAACCTTGGTTTGAATGATGAAACTGTTGAAGGTCTTGCAAAGAAAGCCAATGATGAGCGTTTTGCATGGGATTCATACCGCCGCTTTATCCAAATGTATGGCGATGTTGTTCTTGGCGTTGATCATCATGACTTCGAAGATATTCTTGATGGTTATAAACGTGGCGAAGGAATCACTGAAGACACAGCGATTACAGCCGATGGGTGGAAAGAAATTGTTGCAGATTATAAGGCATTAGTCG
>CAXBFT010000156.1:0-5191 GCA_963974945.1 uncultured Alphaproteobacteria bacterium | reverse complement strand
TACGACTGAGAATTTTCTTTACGGTGGCGATGGCAATGACACGATCTATGGCGATGGGGGGAATGACACCATAGAAGGAAATGATGGTGATGACATCCTTGATGGCGGATATTACGGAAATGACCTGCTCACGGGTGGAGCAGGCAACGACACGCTTAGAGGGTATGCGGGTGATGACACGTATTTCTTCAATTATGGTGATGGTGACGATGTTATTTCTGAAATGAGTGGCGGAACTGATAAAATTATCTTTGGTGCTGATATAACACAAAACATGGTCACAGTAGACCGCCTGTTAAATGGCGATGTTGTTTTGAGCATTGACGGAGGCTTGGGCGGTTCTATTACTATTGCCTATCAAACTTATTCTAGTAATTATGTTATTGAGAGCTTTGAGTTCGCAAACGGTACAATATTAACCGGATTTGATTACACACTAAATGGTACGAGCGCCAATGAAACCCTAAGAGGTGCTGGTGTTGGCGGCCTTGGAATAGATACCATCTATGGCAATGATGGAAATGACACTATTTATGGATACGAATCTTCATATTATTACAGTAGCAATGCTAATTTTCTTTATGGTGGCGCTGGCAATGACTACATCTATGGTGAAGATGGGGTTGATACATTAGATGGTGGAACAGGCAATGATACTCTCTATGGCTATGCTGGAGACGACATTATTTCTGGAGGAGACGGAGATGATAAAATATACGGCGCTCTAGGAAATGATCTCATATCTGGCGGAGATGGTTTGGATGAATTATGGGGCGGCCTCGGGGCGGATATTTTTGTGTTTGAAAACACCAGCGCATTTAACAACATAGATATTATTAAGGATTTTAATTTATCAGAAAATGATGTCTTGGATATATCCGGTATTTTAACAGGCTATGACCCACTCAATGATTTGATAAGTGATTTTATACAGATTACAGATAATGGAACGGATACATATGTTGCTATCGACAGTGATGGTGGCGCAGATGATTTCATACAAATATCAACGCTTTATGGGGTGACTGGCCTAACAGATGAAGCCGCTCTTGTTACATCAGGAAACTTAATAGCCGCATAAAATTATATAGCTATGTCTGAGCAGCCATCTTCATGGGTGCTCTCCCCTTGCGTTTTTAGTTTGTCTTTATATGAGCAGAGATATTTGCCGTATGGGGACAGCCTAAATCCTTGGTAAAATACACACCTATACGCGCAGTATCTTAATTATTAGTTCACCGAGAGGCCGCTTATTTTGTAGCGTCAATCTTAAAGTCTTCCTGAAGCTTGCCCCAATGCGCTCTAAGCCCCTCTTTATGTGTATCGTCCATCGGTAGCGCGTTAAGCGCTTCAGGCCATAATTCCCTTGCCTTACTCAGCGTGTCATCCAAGTGAGGCTTAATTGCCCGCCATGGGATGCCCGACTTATCCGCCCACGACTGAAAGTGCGCCATGGTGACTGTATACCATTCTTTTGTTTTGCCGAGGTTGAGAGCGTATTGGGTTTCATTTTCGATATAGACGTTGGTTGTTACGATATCGTAGGCAGGAGAAAGCCGTGGAGTGATCTTATCGGGGTATAGAAAGCTCCAATTCTTGAGGTGCGCATCGCCATTGGCCAAGAGAATATTCACCAGTAATCGCCTTGCGAACTGTTGAGCGTCGGCCAACCCGTCGCCAGAAAAGTCATAAATGACTTTGCCGATATTCTCATAATTGGCGGAGTTGTATTTTTCGTGCGGGTACTTCACCAGAATTTGCGCGAAATCTTCCATGTGAATGCGTTGATCCTTTTCTTGATCAATACTGGCGCGATCAAATCGCTTGATGGCGAAGGCTTGCTTTTCGTCGGGTAAGTTAATTTGCGGCAAATTATCGAGCTTATCAATCTCAACCAGTTTGATCTCTGGAATATCAATCCCAACGAGCCCCGCCAGTGACATGGCCGTGTATTCGTTCAGTGGTACGAACTTGTGTTTGGTTGAGGGTGTTTTGATGATCCAGTCGCCCAGCACATCACCCTTGGATAAGTTATAGCGCCCATCCTTCTCCTTCATGGAGAACTTCATTTGCACGCCCGCCAAGGAAAATTTGTTTTCTTGGGTGACTTTATCGAATTTAACCGCCTTGGCCTTGCCGTGCGTGTTGAGCACATAATCGGGAACATCTTCAGGCTCCATGGGCGCGGCTTCGATAGCCCCCGGCAAATCTTCGCCAAGATACGAGAGAATGTGAAATTCATTATCAACATGCACCTTCAGGCCTTGCGCGATCAGCTCACGTAACGAGCCTTCTGGCAGCAAGTTTGAAAGCACAGGATGCAGTCGTTGATTTCGTGCCCATGGCTCTGCCATGAGCTTGGCCACATTCGGAAACGAGGGGTGAGTAATCAGGCTGAATGTCGGGCGCTCAGGATTGTTCTTAAATGTATCGGCAATGCTCAATACATTGCGGCCATTCTTAAAGCCAGCGAGGTAGCCTATCAGCACGCCATGAATTGAGAGCTGTAATACATTTACTTCGTCATCCGTATCTGTGCTCATTCATTTTCTCCTAGCAATCCCTGCCATGGATCATCGGCCAATGGGCTACTTTTTTCTTTGGCTGTCTGGTTTGGCTTGGGTGGTGCCCCAGTTGATGACCCAGAGCGCGAAAGAGCGTCGTCAGCCAATACCGCCAGCACAGCATTCAATTTTTCCTGTGGTATCAGCAGTAATTCACTTTTAAGCCCCTTGGCGACAAGCTCAAGGGTATCAAGGCGAGGATTGCCTTTGGATTCCAATCGCTGATATTGCTGGCGCGATATGCCAACGCGCAGCATCATATCGTGCTGCTTGAGTGCTAGTGCGATACGGCGTTTTTTGATCTGTTCGAGTAGTGAAGTCATGATGAAACTTATATGTTGCTATTAATCTATAAGCATCATATTAGTTTCTTTTTTTCGTATTGGCAACATATAAGTTGCTTTAACGCTTTCTGGTTGGTTTGACTACAAAAAGAATCTTATATGTTGCTTTTATGCGGGTGCTTATATGTGCTGCTGTTCGCTTATTGTGTTGTACGATAATTCGCTTATTGTGCTTATTTTAGATCGAGCCAAATATCAAATGCCTAAAAGCCCCCAGCCAGTTTGCAAAGCAAGTAGCGCAAGGCGCTACGGAAAACTGACTGGCCGACAAGCCCACCCGGCTGCTTAGGTGGTGATTCAGCATAGCTCTTGCTATGGCTATCGGCAGTCGGTAAACAGGTAGTTGGCGCAGAGCATTAAAGAGTAAACTTCTGCCCTTGGGGCAGGCCTTAGTACCACCGTCATCGTGAAGGTGAGACAAGAGTGAATAGGAATAAATTGCTGCAATGCTGCATGGTTCCGCTATTGGCGCGGCTTTACGATGACCGCAAGATGTGTGCGTGTAGTACAAAATGTGTCATTTCTCCCTCCCCGCACCTATCTTGAGAAGGACGTTGCCCCGTCCGTTCTATCCTCTGGCGACGCTCTAAGCATCGAATTATCATTCTCTGACAAGAGCTTATGTGGTGCATTATCGGCATTGAGCCGAGTGCTGCACCAGTAAACGTATGGCCGTTTAATCACCACTTATGGGAGCCTCCGAGCTGCCCCTAAGAACCCCATGGACAAGGCGGATATTTAGCTCTCCCCTTGTATCCCCATCAACCAGAAAGGAGAAGTTGCCTCTCCCTTCATGGACTTCCCATCAACCAAAGGGCACTTCATAGCCCCTTGAAACCCTCGATGATTTCATCAAGACCAACCTGCGCGGATTGGATGCCGTGAGCGTTTCGCCGCTCAATTACGACCACTGTTTCGCCAGTGGATAACGACCAAGAAAGCGTTCTTGGATGCGTGGTGCATAAAACAAACCGTGTTGCATATCTCTGGTTGTGAATTCCTCTATTTTCCCATATTCTCCCCTATAGTTATGAGGGCAGAAAATGCTATGACTGATGAAATCTTGACCTTAAAAGAAGTTGCAGCGTACTTAAAGCTCGCTGAAAAAACGGCCTACAAGCTGGCAGCAGAAGGTAAATTGCCGGGCTTTAAAGTAGGCGGTAGTTGGCGTTTCAAAGAAACAGATATGGATTGAAGAGAGAAAAAGTAAGGACGCGAACAAATGATTCCTGATTATCAAACATTGATGTTGCCTGTATTAAAATCTTGTCAAAATGGTGTGGTTGTCACATCGGATGTTATAGAAACTCTTGCCAACGAATTTAAGCTCACAATAAAAGAGCGCGAGCAACTTCTCCCCAGTGGCAAGCAATCCACCTTTTCAAACCGGATTCATTGGGCGAAAGGCTACCTAAAACAGGCGGGACTACTCACCTATCCAGCACGCAGCCATTTTGGGCTGACTAATGAAGGCCGGAAAGTCCTCGAAGGTAATCCTGTCCGAATTGATAACAAATTCCTCATGCAGTTTGAAGCCTTTCAAGAATTTCGCTCTCGTAAGGGCACCCAATCAATTAATAATACAATTGAAGAGAATAGCCCCGTCACCAATGAAAATGCCACGCCTGACGAACAGTTACGCGCTGCGCATAAAGCCATTGGCGATGCATTGGCAGCCGATTTACTCGGTCGTGTTCGTGATGCCTCTCCACAGTTTTTTGAAGAGCTAATCGTCGAGCTCCTCATAGGCATGGGTTATGGCGGCACTTCAGAAAATGCGGGCAAAGCAATTGGCAAAAGCGGTGATGATGGTGTTGACGGCGTAATTGATCAAGACCCGCTAGGCGTAGATCAAATCTACGTTCAGGCCAAAAGAAATGCTGAAGGTAATAATATTGGTGCCGGTGCCATTCGTGATTTCTTCGGCGCATTAAACCTGAAAAAAGCACAGAAAGGAATTTTCTTCACTACTGCATCTTTTACCTCATCCGCCATTCAAACAGCAGCGGATTTAGGTATACGAATAGTATTGATTGATGGGCGTCGTTTAGCGGAACTTATGCTTCGTTACAATATTGGTTGCGAAGACCAAGAAATACTTCATCTTAAAAAAGTAGATGAAGACTTCTTTGAGCGTTAAATACCTAGAAGATAAATTAATAACACACCAGATAGTAAACAGAATTGACATATAAAGGACAGAGAATTTGAACAAGCAACAGCTCGCCGCCAAAATCTGGGAATCTGCCAACCAGATGCGCTCTAAAATTGAAGCCAACGAAT
>CAXBFT010000155.1:0-5220 GCA_963974945.1 uncultured Alphaproteobacteria bacterium | reverse complement strand
AAGATAATACTTGTCTCCTCGAGTTAAACTATTATAAATATGTTTATGTCCCGCATGATAAATTCAAAACACTTAATTAAATACAGCATTAGCCTTTGCTTGATGCTTTTTCTGTTGATGCAGCTTGATTACGGCGCACTTACAAAAGAAGCCATACATATTCATTGGGGGCATTTGGTACTCTCACTTGTTTTAATTTTATGCCAAATTTTCTTTTTAAACCTTCGTTGGCACTATTTTTTAAATGCAGGCAAGCATGAGATTCCCTTCAAAACCAGTAGCCTGATTAACATTGCAGGTTACTTTGCCAATATTATGTTTATCACATCCATTGGCGGCATCATTGCAAAATCAGGTTTGGCCGTGCGGCACGGCCTTTCTTTGGTGCAAGCCTTATTCATTACATTCCTGGACCGCTTTATGACCTTATTCGCCCTGATCATATTCAGTGCGCTCAGCCTGCCCTTCTTGAAAGATATCTTGGACTTCAAAATATCCACCCTCCTCTCCCTTTCGATTACGGCTATTATCCTCTTGGTTGGAGGCGTTCTCTTTACATTAAGATCCGGGATTTTAAAAAATTATATTCTCTCAAACCGTAAACGCTCTCGTCTTTTGGCGACCATGCGCCTTTATATGGAGAATTATGAGCTAATGGCTAAATCTATATTCTACAGCCTCATCGCTCAAGCTTGCTTTATCCTGAGTGTTTACGCCTTGTCATTTGGAATACCATATGAAAATCAAAGCCATGGTATTCAAGCCATAGAGTTCCTCGCCTTGATTCCTGTCTTGGCGCTAATTTCAAGCCTGCCCATCAGCTTCGGTGGCTGGGGTGTGAGAGAGGGAGCGTTTATTTACGGCTTGGGCCTTATTGGTTATTCGATGGAAAGTGCTTTTCTTTTATCCATACAGGTCGGCCTCATAACTCTGATTGCGCCATTTATTGTCGGTATTCCATATATTTTAAATGCGGATACAAGCCTGTTTAAGTTTGGAACAAAGGCGTATAGCAAAAAACAAAAGCCCTAACCACCGCGCATTTCTGACACTTGAATACCTGCTGGCCCAAGAATAATAATAAATAAAGCCGGTAAAAAGAATATGATCATTGGCACTGTCAGTTTAGGCGGTAAGGATGCGGCCTTACGCTCTGCTTCGGCCATACGCATATCTCTCAACTCATCTGACATCACACGCATAGCCTGCGATACGGATGTACCATATTGCTCTGCCTGAATAAGGGCTGTGGCAAAACTTTTTCCTGCACCGCTACCGACGCGGCGGGCAAAATCTTGCAAGGCTTGCTTACGGTCATTCAACATCGCCATTTCGGCGCTTAAAATTCCAAGCTCCTCGGCTAAAACAGGTGATTGTGGTGCAATCTCACTTGCTACGCGGTCAACTGTTTGCTCCAAACCGATACCGCCCTGAACACAAATCAACATCATATCTAAGGAATCAGGGAAAGAGAGATTAAGCTCCTCCTGACGTTTAATAATCATGTTTTTTACTAAAATATCAGGCAATTTAAAGAAAAATAACGCACCGCCAAAAAGAATCATCATCTTCTTTGCATCAGAAATACCGACATCATCTGGCAAAATTGAAAAATAAAAGGCACATAAAATCATATAAACAAAGGGGGATAAAGCGCGTGCAATCAAAAACTTAAAATGCGCCTTAGGGTTACGAATTCCTGCTTGCAACATTTTATCGCGCGCTTTATCCCCCATTGATCCGGCCATTTTCTGGAATTGATAGAACATCGCCATATTATCACGCGCCGATACACTCTCTTCCTTGTAAATTTGCTTCTCACGAGATGCTTTGAACAAGTCCTGACGGCGCTTTTCAATGATTGATTTATATTTTTCTTTTTGATCATTACGCTGAAGGAAAGGAAACGCAAAAGCTGCAAAGGATAGCCCCGCCGCAATCGCCGCAAATATTGTGATAATCATTTCGTCACTCATGGCATCCCCCCCCCTTATTCCGACATCATTAAATTTTAAAATTAATCATCTGTTTCATCACTAATATGCCGCAACTCATCCAAAATAGTGCAAACATGATATATCTTTTACCCTCGGGTGTCGTAAAGAGCGGCTCAAGATACTCTGGATTAACGGCATAAAGCCCCCCCGCCACAACAATTGGTAATGCGCCAATAATACTCGCCGAAGAAATAGCCTCAGATGAAAGCGCCATAATTTTGCGCTTCAAACGAAAACGCGCACGGATCACATTCGATAAATTCATTAAAACTTCAGAAAGGCTCGACCCTGTTTGTGCTTGAATAGCAAGACCGGCCGCAAACATTTGCATCTCAGGTAAAGGCATACGGCGTGTTCCCTCCATCGCGGCCTCATGCAATGGAACACCAATTTTCTGTTTATCATAAACAATTGACATTTCCTCCCCTACGGGGCCCTCAAATTCACGGCTAATCATTTTAATAGCCTCTGATACAGGCATACCAGCCTTCAGCAAGCGCACAACGGCATCCAATGCATCAGCAAATTCAGACAGAAATTTTTTCTGCCTGCGCGCAATCGCCTTCTTTAAAATAAAACGTGGCAAACCAAGTAAGCCTGTCACAGCCATTAATACCATTATAAGAGGTGAAAACCCCATATATTTTGCAAAAAAAACAAAAATAAGACAAGATATGACCGATAATATCCAAAAAAACTTCGCGCTCATGCTAGATCCAGCCTGCTCTAATTTAAGGGAAACAGTCACTTTTTTAGGGTCGAATACATTAACCTCTTCTTCTTTGGCTGATTTTAGCTTTTTCGAGAGTTCTGCACGCCGTTTATTCTGTATATCCTTCTCACTCATTGTTGAGGGAGCGCTCGTCCCGCGGATAAGATCAATATTTTTCTTTTTACCCTTCTCCCCACCGCTCATCACTAAAAACAACACGATACCAACAAGAATAAAAACAATCATAGCAATCAGCATGATTTGAATAAAATTTATATCACCCATAGGCTTCCTCCATAGCATCCATCACCATATCTGCAACGCCGTATTGACGCGCAAGATCAAAAAACTTAGGGCGAAGGCCGGATGATTTTTGCTTGGTAATCAACTTACCATTCTCATCCTCTCCCAATACATCCAGTGTAAATAAATCCTGCATGGTTACCACTTCCCCCTCCATACCCGTGATTTCCGTCACATGGGTTGTCTTACGTGAACCGTCACGAAGGCGTTGCACCTGAATTACAACCTGTACCGCTGATGCAATCTGCTCACGTACGGCTTTTTGCGGAAGGTTCAATCCGCCCATTGCAATCATATTTTCCATACGAGAAATGGCTTCACGCGGGTTGTTTGCGTGAACCGTTCCCATTGAACCATCGTGACCCGTATTCATCGCCTGCAACAAGTCAAAGGCCTCGGGGCCACGAACCTCACCAACGATAATGCGTTCCGGTCTCATACGAAGGCAGTTCTTAACCAGATCACGCATTGTAATCTCTCCTACACCTTCAAGGTTGGGCGGGCGCGTTTCCAGACGCACAACATGTGGTTGTTGCAGTTGCAGTTCACAGGCATCTTCACACGTAATAATACGCTCCCCCGCCTCTATATAACGCGTCAGACAGTTCAACATCGTTGTTTTACCCGACCCAGTACCACCGGAAACAAGTACATTAACGCGGCATCTTCCGATTGCCATGATCAATTTGGCGCAAGAAGGGCTCATCGAACCGAAGCCCATCAAATGCTCAAGGGTTAATTTGTCTTTCTTAAATTTACGTATAGTCATACATGCGCCATCAACGGCAAGTGGCGGTATAATTGCGTTTACTCGGCTACCATCGGCTAAACGTGCGTCACAAATCGGTGAGGATTCATCAACACGCCTGCCAATTGCGCCAACAATGCGCTGACAGATCGTTACAAGATGTTGATTATCGCGGAACTTGATATTTGTACGCTCAATTTTACCATCAACCTCAATATAGGTCACATCGGGGCCGTTAATCATAATATCGGCAATATCATCGCGCTCTAATAATTCCTCAAGCGGGCCAAAGCCAAGCATATCATCGGCGCATTCCTTACCAATTTGTTGTAGCTCACCCGGGGTAAGGTCAAGATTACGGAACCGAGCAATCTCCTCTACGGCGGAATACACCTCATCACGGGCGGCTTGCCCGTCCATACGGGCCAAGGCTTTCAGGTCAATTCCGTCACGCAAATCAAGCCATATACGGTTACGGCAACGCTGCAGGCGTAAGGATGTAAGGGTATCGCCCTCATCCTCTTCTTCGCCTTCTATTTCAGCAGTAAGGACAGGATCATCATCCATATTCTTTAATTGTTTATTATCGGAATTCTCTGATGGCACTGGCTTAGGAGGTGTTTCACTTGCCTGAGGAGCGGGTGCTGGTGTAGCAGGCGTATTATCCCCCAAAGCCGCATCTAAATCACCAAGCATCGCGCCAATATCATCCATTGGCGGCGGTGCGGGCGTTTCTTTCGCCTCGGGTTTATTATCTTTTTCCTTCGCAATACCCGGCTTCGCCGCCTCTTTCTTTTGAGGAGTGCTTTGCTGAGCCTCTGTTCCGGGTTGTTTTTTACCAAACATTATGAACGCCTATAAAAGAATTGTACGAAAGTACGCAAAAGACCAAATCTGACCTAAACCTATTTTGTGGTTAGTTTACTTAAGAAATCACCAAGAAAGCCTGAATTTTTTACATTTTCTTGCTCATCTTCACGCTTTGATGAAGGAATGCATTTCTTCAAAACCCCCAGAAACGTAGTTACTACAGCCGAGGCATCCTTATCAGAAATCAAATCTTTTATATCGCTTTCATATTTCATAAAAAGATTTGGAAGATATGGAATATACGCATCAGGTTCGAATTCTAAGGCTTCTTTTATATCTGCCTTTGGCACCTCATGCCCCTTAACACAACCATGTTGATTGATAATCAAGGCAACATCATCAGAATCCCCACCTTTAATCTGCGCAATTTCCTTAAGCAAGCTACGGCAAAAGCGTAAAGAGGTGATTGTCGGTGTCGCCATAATGATCGTTTTATGCGCACGCGCAATAACCGCCTTACGCACCGATGCCTCTGCCCCGGATAAATCAACAAGAACAACCGGGCTTTTTGCCATTAAAGTATTTAAGATCACCTCGAATTGCGCAGCAGGAATAAGAGGATCAAGCATCGCATCCGCTCCCGTCGCCAA
>CAXBFT010000154.1:0-5247 GCA_963974945.1 uncultured Alphaproteobacteria bacterium | reverse complement strand
TTATGTTGACGTCAATACTGAAGATAATGTTGCCGAGGATTTTAAATGCAACCGCAAAACCTATGACGGGCATAAAGGCACAGACTTTGCCCTGCCTTCTGCGCACCATATGAAACAAGGCGTTGATGTTCTTGCCGCCGCCGCAGGAAAGATTATACGTTTACGTGACGGACAAAATGACACGCTCAAAACAGAAAATGAGCTGGAAAAAATCAAAGCAGAGCAACATGAATGCGGCAACGGCATTTTGATCGATCATGGGGACGGGCTTCAGACTATTTACTGCCACCTCAAACAAAATTCTATCATCGTTAAACGCAATCAACGTGTAAAAGCCGGTGAAAAAATTGCCCAAGTCGGTCAATCCGGCATGGCAGAGTTTCCGTATTTACATTTAGGCGTTATCTGGGAAGGGGGTGTGGTTGACCCCTATACGGGCGCACTGAATACAGATGGATGCAATCAAATGAAATCGCCTCTATGGCATCTGGGTCTGCCCATTACCTATGAACCTGTCGTGATCTTCGATGGTGGATTCCGCGCACAGCCCCCAAATTTTACCGCCATACAAAATGGAGAAGTTAATCCTGAAACACTGAGCCTGAATAGTGCCTCTTTCGTTTTCTGGGTTGGTTTTTATAACGTCGAAAAAGGCGATAAGGTGATCTTACGTATCACTGATCCTGATGGAAAAGCATTCAATGAACGCGAAGATATTATTCAAGAAACACGCACCCGCCAATATTATTTTACAGGTCGTAAAATCGGACGCGTACAGCTTATGAAGGGCCAGTATAATGGATTGGTACAAATTATACGCGCCAATACACCACAAGCCATCATACGGGAAAAAACATTCCAAGTCACAGTAGAATAAAATTCTTACGTGTCACGATGGCGGCGGAGCAAAACATATATAGCCCCCTCTGCCCCATGTTTTTTTTGTGCCTCTTGCACCTTTAAAACATATTGATTAAGCGGCGACGAACCTAGCCATTCCGGCGCTTTTTGCCTCAGAACTCCAATTGTTCTTTCCGAGGAAGGATCGCCTGCATATTGACGCATTCCTTTACCGGTAATCACAAGTACACAACGCTTCCCCTGTGCCTGCATTCTTGGAATAAAATGAAGCAACGCATCATAAGCCTCATTTTGTGTCATACCATGTAAATCAAGTCTGCCCTCAATTACGATTTTCCCACGCCGTAATTTTTCGGACGTACGGTGATCAACCTGCATAGATGAAGGCGCATTTTTAATCTTCGGTGCTTCATGAAATATCACTTTTTCTCTTGGTATAGAAGGGTCACGATGTAGCTTCGTCTGACTTTTCGGCGCATCTGATTTCCCGACATTCCTTTCTATACGCTCAACATCACGCGTAACAAATGTCCAGAGCTCATCTTCCCTTTGCTTTTCATGCTTTCTGCTCTGGCTTTTAGAATCTTTATCCTTCATAATAGTATTCCAATGTAATCTTTTTTGCCCTTTACTCTGACATGTATACAATAAATAAAGCCTCAAAATTTATTTTTATTCTAATAATTTGTATAGCCACACAAATTACAGTTACATATGCGCAGTATAATCAAACACCGACACAAATAACATCCGAAGAAAGAGCCATCTTTGCCTTTTTTCGTGCGGCTGGTGAAGCCCCTGATTTCAATGCTTGGATTGAATCCAAACCTGAATACGAAGCGTTACCTGCAAATAGAAAACATAATTATTTTGTTAATGAAATGATGCGTCTGGGCGGCGGGTACGGAAATTTTGATGCCGAAGAAGATGTCCTAAAACTTCATCTTAATATTGTTTCTAAATACACGCCCGAAAAAGAAAAAGAAGATGGCGAGACAGAAAAACCAAAAATAAGCTTCCGGATCTTAAACAGCACAGAATCCTATACACCCACTTTTGATTTTTCATTCGGCGAAGATAAAATTTCTATGATTATCAATAATTTAGCTACATTTTCAATGCTTTCCCTTGATGAAATACAGAGCGCTGCCCTTAAGGAAAAAGTTCCCTATGAAAAGGATGAATTTGATTCTGATCTTGAGATTTGGGTACGCGTAACACGCGCAGACTTCAAAAATCCTATAAAACATAGAGACCATAAACAATGGCTTATGGTTGGCGAAATTGCGCAAATTAAAAATATTTACAACTCCTCATACGGGGCAGAGCCAATTTTACTTTGGGATTATGTTGCGCCATGGTACGAAGAAACCTTAAGAATACAAAACATGCCTGAAGAAGAAAAATACCCGCATCCCTTCGATCTTTTTAGAAAATAGCCATACAAGAATAACGCATCTAAAATCTAATTTGTTATATCCTTTAAATTTTGATATGGTGCATCCATATAAACATAAATGGATAGTATAGAACGGATGCAATCGCCCATCGTTCACAATGTCGTACCTTTTTTAAAGCGCTATGAAACAGCGCCGGCAGATTCGCATGCCTATAATCCGAATAAAAAAGATAATAATGAAAACAAACATCATGAACGCAAGCAAATAGCAGTCGATTCGCAAATACTGCATTCGGACAAGATAGAAGCATCTATTGATTCCCTTATATTGTTTTTAGAAGATTTTTTAGAAAATAGATTGCATGCCAAACTCCAACCAGAGGACAAAAACGGTGAGAACAAAGGTAATCAATTCTCTACATGGATGCCCCATAGACCAAGCAACGGAAATATACCGCAAACGCAAAATGCGATAAAAGCGTATCGACGCACAACAACATTAGAAAAGCCAATATTCCGAAAAGAAAGCGCCCTGCATGACGACATCAAAGACAGCTACACAGTTTTATGTCAATTAAGGGTATTAAAGAAACGCGGAATCTTTAACTTAACCATCTCCAATCAAAAGCGATTCATAGATAGCATCTGGGATGCCGTATCGATAATACCTTAACCACGTATGAGCTTATACCCATTATTCTCATTCACAAGCGCCCTAGGTTTAGACGGGTCCACCTCTATTTTCTGACGTAAGCGGTAGATATGCGTTTCAAGCGTGTGCGTTTCAAGGCCATCGGCATAATTCCAAACACCGCGCAATAAATCTTCTTTTTTGACACGTTCTTCATTCTGGTGGTCTAGAAATTGCAAAATTGCAATTTCTTTTTCTGTTAAAATACTGCTACGATCCCCCTGCCCCACAAACATATTAGTCAACAAATCCACGCTACCACCATAAAGCTTTAATGTTTTACGAGCACCCAAGCCCTGCTGTTTATAAAGCAAGAGATCATCTAACAAAATGCCAAGACGAAGAGGAAGGCTATATTTTTTCTGCCGCCCGTTACCCTCCATAATAACGCCAACAGCCTCATTCTGTGCATCAAAATTCAATGGCTCTGAAAACTCTGTTTTTTGGAGATAGGCCGAGATCGTAGAACACAATGCAGGCACCGCGCGCAATATTATTTCATCAGTCTGAACCATGATTATGCCCTTCTTCGAATGATGTCATTATAATGGCATAGTTATTGCTTTATGTTAAGGGATAGACAAAGGAATATAATGGATAACAACCCTATAAACCAAATACAACATACACAGATTTATCGTGTTAAGAATGAGCGCATGGGTGGAACTGTTCCGTCTTACGATGCGCCGCGTGATGCCAATATAATACAAGATACACCCAATATAGTTTCCGCCTATCGCCCACAAAACCAAGACATAACCCCCGCCCTAAACATAGAGCAAGAGCCGGATTTCGGATTTTTCGATCTTCTGGATATGGTCAATCCGTTACAACATATCCCCTTGGTTAATCTGGCCTATAGGGAGATCACCGGTGATGAAATAAAACCGATCAGCATGATCATCGGCGGCGGGATCTTTGGTGGCCCCGCAGGCGCAGCAGGCGGTATTGTAAATACGATTATCCAAGAGGAAACAGGGCAAGATATTCTCGGCAATGCCACATCTTTTGCCGGCTTAAGATCAGAACGGCAAAAAACAGATGAACATATTGCCTATAATGATTTATCGGCAAGCTTGCTCGGCTTTGCGGCGTTACCGATACATAGTGAAATGAATGTCGCACATAACGCGGATCATAAACAAACGGAAGAACGAAAAGACCGTGTCGCCTTCGCAGACAACAGAACCGCCGGCACGATTGCCATTTACGGATGATTTATTGACAAATAAATACCGATAGACGATAACTCATAATTATAAATTATTGGTTGTTCTATGAAAAATACAATGCATTTTTTACTGCTGATTGCGCTTGTCTTGACAAACGTATCGCCAGCTTGTGCATTTATTTCCGGCAAGAACACGTCCATCATTGAAATATGCACATCCTTTGGCACCAAATCTATTACAGTAGATGAACAGGGCAATGCCATTGATTCTGACGGGCAACAGCATCAAAAACAACTCAAGAAAATTGATTGTAACTTTTGTTTCGCGCAAGCCCATGCAAAAAGCCTTCTCGCCTTAACATCACAAACCATAAACCACGCCTTCCAAGTACCTTCTTACCAAGAAAACGCCGCCATCCATACACTAACCGCGCAAGCGCATAATTATACGGCCCGCGCCCCACCCCTTCATATTTTTGCTTAAATCACTTCGATAAATGCGGCGTATTTATACGTTGCATCCCCAATTTGCAAAAAAAGGAGGCGCGCAATGGATACAAATGCGGGCGGATTATCTCAACACTTCAATGAACATAGTGTAAGCAGTGCCATCGGCCACGTTGCTACACATGTCCTTACCATGGGGGCGATGATGGGCATCATAGCCTTAGCATCTCCTGCCACGGCGGGGATCTTAAGTATTGGAGGTGCTGATCCCGTAACACTTGGCAACCTTGTTGTCCAAACGGGACATGGCGCAGGAGAGATGCTTGGCATGATCTCCGATTCCTTATCCGGCCTCATGTCTATTGGTGGTGATCTCATCAGTAATACACTAAATGGGGACATCGCCCCGACCTCTTGGGATTCGCTTATTGCCTCCCACGATATGGGGCATGGAGGCAGCGCCGTATTAGACCAGTTTTCCGGCCATATGGGTCACCATGGGGCGGATACAGCGTTTAGCGGGCTAGCTCATAGCACCTTATCGCCTATGGATTGGTTTGGCACACTACCGGAAATCGAGCAGATACAAATGCGTGAAGACGCGGCTGTGTTTGGGATTCCTTTCGAAGATTATATCGCAGATTGGTGTGACACCACGCACCCTAATTTTAATATTTA
>CAXBFT010000153.1:0-5268 GCA_963974945.1 uncultured Alphaproteobacteria bacterium | reverse complement strand
GCCTACGCTCATATTTGCCGCATATATAATTGTTGTATCTTTTGCAGCTGTCCTAAGAACATCTTCATCGCTATCACTTAACCCTGTTGTACCAATAATCAGTGTTTTTTTATATTGAGCGGCAAGCTTTGCGTGATGTAGCGTCCCTTCAGGAAGTGTAAAATCTATAATGACATCAGAGTTTTCAAAGAGAACATCTTCGTTATCTGTAATGAAAAAAGAGCTATCAATATGATCTGTGCTTCTTGCCGATCCACCGCTCAGTTCAAGTCCATGGCGTGACCATTCTCCTGATTGTAGCTCACTCACAATGAGTTTCCCAACGCGTCCATTACACCCAACGACACCTATTTTCATATTTATAAAACCTTCTGGTTATTCACCTAAATCATCCCAAAACTCACGGATTTTTTTGAAAAACCCGGATGATTCCGGTGAGTTCTTGTTAGCAGATTTACCATCATTCATTGATTCATCCAAATCACGAAGCAAATCTTGCTGTTTTTTATTTAGATTAACAGGTGTTTCAACAAAAATCTCTATATACATATCACCGCGTGCATCGGTGCGGATCATACTCATACCTTTACCACGAAGACGGAATTGTTGGCCTGTTTGTGTACCTGCAGGAGCCTTTACTTTTGCGCGTGTTCCTTCAACAGTGGGAACTTCAATTTCACCACCAAGGGCGGCGCGTGTAATCGTAATAGGAACGCGGCAATAGAGATTTGCGCCATCACGTTGGAATAATTTATGCGGTTTGATATTCATCATCACATAAAGGTCACCACGTGGTCCGCCACGTAATCCGGCCTCACCTTCGCCTGTAAGACGGATGCGACGACCCGTTTCAACACCTGCCGGGATTTTAACTTTTAAGGTTTTGTTGGTTCTAACGCGACCTGCGCCATGGCATTTTTTACATGGATCAGTAATAACTGTGCCTTGCCCCTGACAACTTGTACAAGCGCGCTCAATCGTAAAAAAGCCCTGTTGTTGTCTTACACGACCTGCACCGCCACATGTGCTGCATGATTCAGGTTTAGTGCCACTCTCAGCACCTGTACCGTTACAGGAATCACAGGAATCATTTACCGGAATTTTAATTTTGGCTTCTTTACCTTTGAATGCATCTTCTAAAGTAAGGTCCATTGTGTATTGGAGGTCAGAGCCGCGCGCAGGTCCATTTGGCCGCGCACCACCGCGCCCGCCCATAAAATCACCAAACATATCTTCAAATATATCGGAAAATCCGGCGCCACCCATACCACCACCACGTTGACCGCCGCCATGTCCCATTGTGCCATCAAATGCGGCATTGCCATATTGATCATATGCAGCGCGCTTCTGTTCATCTTTTAAGATGTCATATGCTTGATTAAGTTCTTTGAATTTTTCTTCGGCTTCGGGGTTATCTTTATTTTGGTCGGGGTGAAATTTCATTGCAAGTTTGCGATAAGCCTTCTTAAGCTCATCTGCACTTGCCGATTTATCTACGCCCAAAATTTTATAAAAATCTTTTTCGGCCATTTTTCAATCTTTCTTGCTATCTGCATACCAAAAGGATGCCGAAAAAATCGACATCCTTAGGAATTTATGAAGGATTAAGCAGATTTTTGCTCGCTATCCGATTCTTCTTCTATTTCTAAATCAGTAAAGTCCGCATCAATGGCATCATCGTCACCTTCCGCAGCACTTACATCTGGTTGATCACCAGATGTGCCTTCGGCTTCTTCTTGCGCCTTTTTATAGGCAAGCTCACCAAGCTTCATGCTTGCCTGCGTAAGGGCATCAGTCTTTGATTTTATAGCTTCTAAATCGTCGCTATCCATAACTGATTTAAGATCATCAACGGAAGAGCGTACTGTTGCTTTTTCATCATCTGAAACTTGATCAGCAAGATCCTCAAGCGTTTTTTCAACAGAATGAACCATCGCCTCAGCTTGATTCTTTGCCTCGACTAAAGAGCGTTTTTCTTTATCACTATCGGCATTGGCTTCAGCTTCTTTAACCATGTTGTCAATATCAGCATCGGATAAACCACCACTGGCCTGAATACGGATTTGCTGTTCCTTATTCGTTGCCTTGTCTTTTGCGGAAACATTAACAATACCATTTGCATCGATATCAAATGTAACCTCAACCTGAGGCACGCCGCGCGGAGCAGGAGGAATACCAACCAAATCAAACTGGCCAAGAATTTTATTATCTGCTGCCATTTCACGTTCTCCTTGGAAAACACGAATAGTCACAGCATTTTGACTGTCTTCAGCCGTAGAAAATACCTGTGATTTTTTTGTTGGTATCGTTGTATTACGCTCAATCAAACGTGTGAACACGCCGCCCAAAGTTTCAATACCAAGAGATAGTGGGGTAATATCAAGAAGAAGAACATCTTTAACATCGCCCTGCAGAACACCACCCTGAATTGCCGCGCCATTGGCAACAACTTCATCGGGGTTTACGCCTTTATGCGGTTCTTTACCAAAAAAATCTTTAACTGTTTCAATGATTTTCGGCATACGCGTCATACCACCAACCATAACAACATCATCAATTTCAGATGCCTTAAGACCAGCGTCTTTCAATGCAGCCTTAACAGGGTCAATTGTACGTTTAACAAGATCGGCAACAATGCTCTCTAATTTTGCGCGACTTAGGTTGATTTGAAGATGCTTAGGACCGGATGCATCAGCCGTAATGAACGGAAGGTTCACTTCGGTTTGTGATGTGCTTGAAAGCTCAATCTTTGCTTTTTCTGCCGCTTCTTTTAAGCGTTGTAGTGCAACACTGTCATCACGAAGATCTATGCCTTGCTCCTTTTTGAACTCATCGGCCAGATAATCAATAATGCGGTCATCAAAATCTTCACCACCAAGGAATGTATCACCATTGGTTGACTTTACTTCGAAAACGCCATCGCCAACTTCTAAGATCGATACGTCAAACGTACCACCACCAAGGTCATAAACAACAATTGTGCCAGCAGCCTTTTTATCAAGACCATAAGCAAGCGCCGCCGCCGTTGGTTCATTAATTATACGCTCAACCTCAAGACCTGCAATTTTACCTGCATCTTTTGTTGCTTGACGCTGTGAATCGTTGAAATATGCAGGAACAGTAATAACAGCCTTGGTTACTTTTTCACCAAGATAGCTTTCCGCTGTTTCTTTCATTTTTTGTAAAAGCATCGCAGAAATTTGTGAGGGCGCATATTTTTCGCCATCAATTTCAACCCAAGCATCACCATTATCACCTTTTATAATTTTGAAAGGTGCTTTTTTAGCCATGTTTTTAACTTGCGGGTCATCAAAGGGACGACCGATAAGACGTTTGATGGCATAAAGTGTATTTTTAGGATTAGTAACAGCCTGACGTTTTGCTGGTTGCCCTGCAAGACGCTCACCGTCTTTTGTGAATGCGATCATTGATGGAGTGGTTCTTGCACCTTCCGCGTTTTCAATAACGCGGGGCTCTTTCCCATCCATAATAGCGACGCACGAATTAGTAGTACCGAGATCAATACCTATGATTTTGCTCATTGTCTTCCTCATTTGTTGTGGCAAATCTACATACAGCCCATTATGGCACCGCACAGATTCCCGAAGGTTACTTTGATAGTATATTCTAGCAAATTGGTTTTAAAAAATCCAGTGCTCTATCAAAAATTTATAAAAAAAGAGTTAATATTTAGACTTCTGTATTTAAATTATGTCCGGATTCACCAATAGGTGTTTGGCTTACTTCATCCCCACCTTTAGATATTCCGACACGTGCAGGGCGAAGAATTCGTTCGTTTATTGTGTATCCAGCCTCTAAAACTTGAATAATAGTACCGTTTTCCTTATCAGGGAAGGGGGCTTCAAACATCACTTCGTGAAAATTAGGATCGAATCGTTCATTTATAGGATCAATTTTTTTAATACCATTTTTTTCAAAACCACGAAGTAATTCGCGCTCTGTGGCTTCTATACCATCCATTAAATTTTTCATTTGTGGAATTGTATCAATAACATCCTGAGGTGCAGCATCAAGGGCGCGGCGAAGGTTGTCCGCAACACTTAATAAGTCACGTGAAAAGCCTGCAATAGCAAATTTTGATGCGTCTTCACGATCTTTTGCCGCGCGTTTACGTGCATTCTCTGCATCAGCCATGGCGCGCATCATTTGGTCTTTTGCGTTCAACAATTCATTTTCTAACGTGGATATTTTTAAGGAATATTGATCTATTACATCCTTAACATTTCCCGTTTCAACATGATCAGCAGCACCATCAATTTCATCTGAGAATGAATCATATGCGAAATCATCCAACGCCGCATTTTCTAGTTCCGCGGTGTCGTGGTCTTGTTGGATGTTAGCCTCATCTTTTGAGGCATTATTTTCATGAGACATTTGAATGCTCCTTATGAATTATGATGGTGTATAGCGTTATAGGTAACGCCAATAAATTTATTGTGCAAGGTGGTTAATATTATTATTCCGCTGATTTTTTAATATACCCCGGGAATTTTGCATAAATTGGGAGTGTATATTGCTCTTGCGTTTTACCTTGCGCATTATATAGGATGCGTTCTGCTGTTGTATTGCCCAACTCTATGGTATTGCCCATTGTTTTAATCTGTCTTGTGACGATATGTTTGGGATCGGTGAACAACATATATTGCTCTATTTTATTAGAGGGGATATAGCCATTTAATGTTTTATCAAGGGTAATTAACCCCTTTGATTCACCGTATTTACGAATTTCATCCATGACATTGGCACTTCTTTTTGCATTCGGTGCGAACAGCATCACTGTATTCGCAGGGAAAAACCAATATTCTAAATATAAATAGGCTCGATCCTCTTTATTTTTTAGAATTATTTTATTTTGATCAATTTTCAAATCAAACTCTGAAAAATCGCCATATATTTTGTTATGAAATATGATTTGGTTAACACCATTTTTAATCATTTCATCTCGATCTAAAACTGTATCAACACGCGGTGATATATTTTTGATCTCGCAGTCATAGAGAGAATATCTATGGAGCTCTTCTACATCATCTTCCTCATCGCCCCAATCTTCATCGGCGTCAGATTCATCTTCCATTTCATCGTCCAGAACAACGGGGGTCATAATATTTTGACATTCCGTAGAATCTTCTGCGGATAGAAGGCTGATCGTGAATTTATTTTCATCATCAGAAGGTGTGTTATATATTTCAATAGCGCCATTATCAGAGGGTAGGGCATCAAAAAAATCGTTGTCAATTTCAATAATAA
>CAXBFT010000152.1:0-5297 GCA_963974945.1 uncultured Alphaproteobacteria bacterium | reverse complement strand
AAGCTTGCTTGAAGATGTGCTTAATCATGCGCGGATCATCGTCTTGGCGCTTGGCCTGCTGCCACTCTTCACGCGTGAAGTTGAGCGGGTTTGTATATTGCTTATCAATAAACCCTTTGGGCATGTTCCAGCCTTGCTCAAGATAGATGTCCTTGGAAATTTCATTCAGTTTCTTTTTGTAAAACGGCAGGTTTATGGCCGTCATGCTTTGCGCATCAATACGTGACCAGATGGAATGCGCGTGCCGCCGTCCTTCTTTTTCATGGAAGACGACAACGCGTGGCTGTCCCTCAAGCCCCATTTTCTGTTCAATGTCGCTCAGGGCTTTTTCGAATATTTCATTGGTTGCGATTTCATCTTGCGGAGGGTTGAGAGAGACCGAGAACAAAAACTGGGTGCAGCGTGTTGCGCGGCTTGTGGCTTGGATTTCCTGAAAAGCGCCATGCACGGTTTCGGATGAAAACCCTGTGATTTCATGGACGGTCACATGGTCATTATCCCGATCATTCAGCAAGTGATTGGCAAGCTTTTTGGCGTGGCCTCTTTGATTGCCTTCGATAATCATGGGTATTCATCTCTAAGGCCAAGGACTTTAATCAGGGTTTCTTTGATGAATGTGATGTTTTGAGCGGTCTCGTTAAGGTCATGCAGCACGTCATCGGTGATAAGCAGGCTTCCCGTGTTTGCGGCTCTGGCCAGTTGGTTGATGTTATTGGGGAGGCGAGACGCGCCGAGCTGCGCTAAAATCTGCGCGAGGATGATGTTGTCTTCCTTGGGGCGGGATGTTCGGCCTCTGCGCGGTTTGGCATTGCTCAGGAGGGTTTCACGAATATACGCACCGAGCGGTTTTGTACCCGCAAGCTCATCCAATAGCTGCCTTTCCTCAACGCTCAGGCGCAAGGAAAACGGTGTAGGCTTTTTTGTCTTGGTGTCATTGCTCATGCCCCCATGATAGGTGTGGGAAAGCAAAAAGTTGGGCGCACTCGAATATTAAATTTTATCCTTTTAAAATCCGATTCCAATCCTCAAAAACCTTGAATAATGCGTTCGAGGTTTTTCTATCGGGCTGCACCACTATTTCCCTGAATTCATTATATCATGACAACTCATCCTTTTGGGGCGAGCGGGTGTTTTATGGTTTGCTTTTGATATATGATCTTAGAAAAAACAGGACAGGGTCAATCAATTGAAGAGAATTTTGGTTTTAGGTGGTTATGGTGTTTTTGGGCGTCGCATTTGTGAACGTTTGGCGCGTGTACAAGATATAGAAGTTATTATCGCGGGGCGCAGCCTGAAAAAAGCAAATGATTTTGCAAAAACCATAACGAATGCTCAATGCAATATTTCTACGCTTGAAATTGATATACAAACGCTCCATTCATCTGAATTGGATGATCAAAATATTTTTGCCTTGATAAATGCATGCGGCCCTTTTCATATTCAAGATTATACATTGGCGCAGCTATGTATAGAGCTTGGCATTCATTACATTGATTTATCTGATAACCGTGCATTTGTGACAGAAATTTCTGTACTTAATGATGCGGCAGTGAATTGCGGTGTTTGTGTCATTAGCGGCGCAAGCACCGTTCCTGCTCTTTCTTCTGCGGTTATTGACCATTTTCAGGGAGAGTTTTCTGAGCTTGAGTCCATAGATTACGGCGTTACGCCCGGAAATCAAACTGACAGAGGCGTTGGGACCGTTGCCGCCATCTTAAGTTATGTTGGCAAGCCTTTTGAAACACAAATAAATAATAACCAGAAAACAATATACGGTTGGCAAAATCTTCACAGAACGCATTACCCTGTAATTGGTAGAAGATGGATGTCGAATTGTGATATTCCTGACCTTGATTTATTCCTTGAGCGTTACCCCAACCTTAAAAACATTCGATTTTACGCGGGATTACAGCTTTCCTTGCTGCATCTGGGCTTGTGGTTTTTGTCATGGCCAAGCAGATGGGGGTGGATAAAAAATTTAGATAAGTATGCGGGGTTTATGCGGCGGATAAGCCTTTGGTTTTACAATTTCGGCACGGATCGTGGAGGGATGCACGTTAAAATCAGTGGGAAGGATCTGGCTGGCAAGAGCATTTCAAAAGAATGGTATTTAATTGCGTATGATGGTGATGGTCCCTATATCCCCGCAACGCCTTCGGTTATTGTGGTAAAAAAAATACTCAGCGGTTCATTAGATCACGCGGGCGCAATGCCATGCATGGGGCTTTTCACTCTCAATGAATTTATGAATGAGGTTTCGGATTTAAATATCAAAAGCCATACAGATGAACCGCTTTACCAAAGATATTTGCAAGAACGCTACAAAGTTCTGCCTAAGGTAGTTCAGCACCTTCACCATTATAAAGACGAGGTTACATATAGCGGGCAATGTGATGTTGTTCGGGGGCGTAACCCGTTTTGCAGAAGTCTTGCTGCTATTCTCTCGCTGCCGCCGAATGGCACGGGACAGCCGTTAAGGGTGCATTTTAAAAAGGACGGCGGAGCGGAGCATTGGACGCGTTACTTCGGGGATAAAAAATTCTATTCTAAACAATGGGATCAAGACGGTGTGCTCTATGAGAAAATAAATATCACCACATTGGCCTTTCATATTGATGCTAATGAAGAGGCGTTGAACCTTAAGTTAAAACAGGTTTATGTTTTGGCTCTGCCCGTTGGTTGGTTATTTAAGCCCAAAGTGATTGCACGTGAAAGCGATCAAAACGACAATTTCATCGTCAATGTAGAGGTTCACTTACCGTTATTTGGCTTATTGGTTAAATATGATGGTTGGTTGTCCGTTGATGGTGCGCACAAATCATAACGCTTATGCCACTTTCCTGGGTTCATATGGGTAAACAACCCTGTTTTAATTCCTGCCAATGTTCTAAGCATTTCTGTTTTCACATAGGGCGTTTTACACAGTAAGCCAAAGCTTAGATCACGAATAAGTCCTGCAAATTTATGATGCGATTGGAAAAACGGGGTCAGCCAGCGGCTGGCGATTTGATAGAAATAGATATGGTTTTTACGCGTCTTGCTATAAGCGCAAAGGGCTTTGTTCACATCATCATATTGGCTTAAAACTTGTGAAAGGATGAGTGCATCGGCTAGCCCTAGATTTGCGCCTTGCCCGAGTTGCGGGCTTGTATTATGCGCCGCATCCCCAATGAAGACCAGCCTGTCCTCATGCCAACGCTTCATGATGATGTCGCTATACTGTGCGTGGGTAAGGTCATCGGTTGATTTAAATTGATCCATAAATGGCGCAAGCTCAGGCCAGTATCCAATGACGGTTTCTTTCCATTGGTCCAGCCCGTTTTTCAGCCATTCTTCATAACCCCCGGGCGGTAAGCTCCAGAAAAAAGTGCATTTTGGTGTTTCGCAATCAGGCGATCGCCCAATCGCCAGCATTCCCACCATAATATGTGCGCCATCATAGCGTTGTTGTAGGTAATCCTTACCAAATGCTTGATCAGGGTCGTCTAAAACACCCCATATCGCACCATAGGGGTACGGCTTATTGAGCTTGATCTGTCCTTGTTTCCGAAGCGGAGAGCGCATGCCACTGGCATCGATCACGAGATCAAATGGGCCGTATGTTTTCCCGTTTTTGTCCGTGATAAATCTTTTATCATTTTTGCAATGCGTGTCGGTAATTTCATAGCCTGTATGGACCGGAATGTTCAGGCGTAAAACTTCATCATACAATAATGTAAATAAAGTCCCGCGATGTATTCCTACACCAAAATAATGGGGTTTCAAATCGCGATAGCTTATATCAAAAATAACGTTATTTTTTGACGCTCTACCATAAATGTTATGTATGAGCGCGCCGTGATCTATGGCTTTTTGATCTAGCCCTAAACGTGCAAGGCAAGCAAGCCCGGTGGGTTGCAGCAATAACCCTGCGCCCAAAGGCTTTGGTTCATCAAATCGTTCAAAAATTTCAGGAAAGTGACCATCTTGGTGTAAATATGCCGCCACCGCCAGCCCCGCAGTACCACTTCCTATGATCGCAATTTTTAAGGAATGAGCCATATCATACGCAACTTGTTATCTATATATCTTATATTTGTAAACATACTCAGACAAAATAGAAATGCTTATTTCACTTTTCTAAGAATACGTCCCCATTCCTCATTCCTCATTCCTCAAAAATATCAAATAATGCGTTAGATGTTTCTCTATCTAGATGCACCACTTACAAAACGTTCATTTTATCATGTTTAATCAATAGCTTTGGGCTACTTTTATTGAAAAACATATGCGCTCTAACACAAAATTGTGATAGGTAGTTTATTGGCACTATTTACGAAGGCGTTGACGTATGGAAATTATTTTAGCTATAGGCGCAGCCTTTTTGTTTCTGGCGACCCTTTTTATGCCATGGATCAACCGCCATCGTTTCCATTCGTTGAAGGATGATTTCCGTGATTTGACGTGTAAAATAAAAACTTTGGAAGATGAAGTGATGGCGCTTCGTAAATCACAAAGCTCCAATCCACAAAAAACGATTGCTGCTGATGCTGATGTTCCTAAAATTGTTGATGAGAAAGTAGAAAAGCAGCCTCAAGACATAAATATGCCAGAGGAAAAAAAAGAAGCCTTATCCTTTGAGCCGCTCGATGATTTAGATACGCATATCAATGTCGCTACTCACGTTCCAAAAGAATCATTTAACTTTGAAAAGCAGTTCGGAGCAAAGCTCCCTGTTTGGCGGTATTGCACTTGCCTTGGCTGGATTTTACCTCGTTAAATATTCGATTGATAATAACCTTTTGAGTCCGGCTATTCGCGTAATAATGGGGTGCGCTTTAGGGGGCGCATGTTTGGCTTCGGCGCGTTGGATTAGAGATAAAGGTACAATTGCCAATGGAGTGCGTATTGCGCAATCTTTATCAGGCGCAGGGATAGCAACGCTTTATGTTTCTGTATTCGCAGCAAGCAGTCTCTATCATCTGGTTCCTGATCTAGTGGGTTTATTTGGCATGACGATTATAACGGGGCTTGCTGTTATATTGTCTTTACGTCATGGAGCACCTATTGCATTGCTGGGGCTGGTCGGTGGTTTTATAACGCCTGCGCTGCTCTCGTATAACAGTGATATACCAACACCTATCTTATTTCTCTATCTCTATATTATTTTTGCAGGGTTAATGGCAGTGATTAAGCAAAAGCGTTGGTGGGGGCTTTCTTTGCCTGCCATTATTGGTACGTTTTTGTGGGTGCTATACTGGATTGCGGAGAGCTTTACACCCAATGATACGATCTGGGTTGGCTTATTCCTGTTCGCT
>CAXBFT010000151.1:0-5307 GCA_963974945.1 uncultured Alphaproteobacteria bacterium | reverse complement strand
TTAATTTTTTATCCCTCCTCCCCCCCCCCCGCCGTATTTTCCTCTACGGTCGCGCCAGGTTTAACATATGATGTCTTTGCATCCTCATATTTTTTTAAAAATACGGGGTTATTTTTTAATCTCTCAAAAATTTGTAACGCCATAGAGCGTCCGGCCTCACTATCAGAAGGGTAATGAATTCCTGCTATTTCTCTGCGCTCTGCACTGGCATAAGCCTCTGCCTTATAATGATCTGCATTATCTGGATCAAAATCTGATAAAATCAATGCCGCTAAATAGAGCTGTGCAGCATTACCCGATGGATAAGACGCATGCGCAGGCTTTATAATAGATGTTAATGTCGCGTCTAATTCCGTAGGACGTGCGCGAGAAAACTCAAATTTACGCTCTGTAAGGAAGTACTTAAGTTCTTTATTCACAAGATTAAACAACTCCATTGTTTTAAAGTTTTCCTTATCAAACAAACCCGCGACCTCAAAAACATCTTGCATACCGGTAATATCATTATCCTCAAACAAGATTTTCTGAACCGTTTGATCACTGCGCTTCATTGATGCATTTTTTTTCAGATAGGCTAGTTCTGCGATTGTTTGTGCATCTGTATTTTTATGCGGCGCGGGAAGATTAAATACTGTATCGCTTGGCAAAATATAAGGGCCACTCTCAACAATTTTGCTCCAAATTTTTTCCATGTTACTGTCATCAAAGCGTATTTCATCGCGCTGCGCAGCATCCACCAACACATCAGGCTTTATAAAAGAGACCTTTGTTTCTTCAAATTTTTTCAAAAAAACAGCATTTTTTTTCAATTCATCAAGCACAAGGCCCGCCAATTTACGCCCTGCTACACCATCACTTGGGTAATGCACGCCCGCTATTTCGCGGCGATGCGCTACATCTAAGGATAATTGCTTATAATAATCAGCGTGTTCAGGATCAAAATCAGAAAGAACCAAGGCAATCATATATGTTTGCGTCGCATGTCCAGAAGGATAAGCAGCATGTGGCGGATTTTCAATGACAAGCGGTAATACATCATCAAGCTGTGATGGGCGCGGACGTAAAAAATGCTTCTTATATTTCATAATAGCATAATCAAGATCACGATCAATAAGGGAGATCATGCCTATGGTCTTCATATCAAGGGGGCTAATATAGCCAGAAGAAACAAAAATCTCATATGCTTTTTTTATGCCGGTATGCTCATAATGAATACGTTCAAGCGTATAGCTAGAGCGCTCTGCCTCCGCCATATGATGAAGCTCAGCAAGCTCACCTTTTGTAATTTCACTGGAATTGTGTGGTGGAGGAGCAATATCGAATTCTAAATCAGCAGAGAGAAGATACGGACCATCTTCAATAATTTGAAGCAAGTCCTTATCCCACATTGATTGCTCAAAACGAATGTCATCAATGCCATCATCCGCATAAGAAACAAAAACAGGCGCGCAAGAGAATAATGCCGTAACACACAGCATCAAAGCAGCCTTTCTTTTGCAAATAATAGAACCCATCAACATATTCTTTTCGAAACTATTATATAGCCTCGGCTCCTGAAATAATTTCAATCAATTCTTTGGTAATATAGGCCTGACGCGCACGGTTGTATTGTAAGGTCAGATCATTGATCATTTCACCCGCATTACGTGTTGCATTATCCATCGCGGTCATACGGGCGGCCTGCTCACCTGCCGCGCTATCGAGCATGGCACTATAGAGCTGAACACCAATATTACGTGGTAATAACTTGCTCAAAATTTCTTCTTCGGTTGGCTCAAAATCATATGGCGATTTAATTTTCTGTGTGCCTTGCGCATCATCTGCGCCCAATTTTTCCACTTCAAATGGAATAATTTGTGTTGCTAAAGGCTTTTGCACCAAAATAGATTTGAATTCATTATAGATCATCGTGCAAACATCAAATTCGCCCGTTTCAAACTGTGCCAAAATAAAATCTGAAATTTTGCTCGCCTGCGCATATTCGACACGTTTTTTACCGAAGACATCACGGAAAGAGCGAACAATAGAGCTGCCGAATTCACGGTTTAAAGAGTCATAACCCTTACGCCCTACACAGATAATTGTTACATCCTTACCGGCGGCTTTCAATGATTTTATTTTTAAGCGGGCCTCTTTCACGGCATTGGCGTTAAACCCGCCACATAAACCACGATCGGCCGTTACAAGCACAATAAGGTGACGTTGATCTGATCCTGTTCCCGCCAATAATTTTGGGCTGGCGGCATTGATAACAACATTGCCTGCCAAACGTGACAACATAGAGGCCATTGACTGTGCATAAGGCTGGCTTGCCTCTGCTTGCTCTTGTGCACGGCGCAATTTACTGGCCGCAACCATTTTCATCGCAGACGTAATTTTACGTGTTGATTTTACCGATTTAATACGATCTCTGTAATCTCTTAAATTTGGCATAGCCCGTTTATTCCTTGCAATTCTTCAAATATGGGGTTGTCCCCCTTAAACATAAACTTCGGCGAAGGGCGCATTTAAGGAAGCGCCCACCGCCGATCAATTATACCTAAGCTGCTTCTTTAGAAGCAGAAAAGCCCTTACCGAAATCACCTAAGAATGATTTCAAGCTGCCTTCGCTTTCATCTGTAAGCTTCTTCTCTTCACGGATTTTTGTAAGAATTTCCGCGCCAGACGCACGCAATGCCTCAAGCAAACGTTGCTCATACAATTCAACCTGATCCAAGGCCACACTATCAATGAAACCACGTGTTCCCGCGTAAATCACGGCAACCTGCTCTTCAACCGCCAAAGGCTTATATTGAGGCTGCTTCAACAATAATGTCAAACGTGCACCACGCGCCAAAAGCTTCTGCGTTGAGGCATCAAGATCTGATGCAAACTGTGCGAAGGCTTCCATTTCACGATACTGCGCAAGCTCAAGCTTCATAGAGCCTGAAACCTGTTTCATCGCCTTAATCTGCGCCGCAGAACCAACACGTGATACAGATGCACCGACATCAATTGCCGGACGAATACCCTTGAAGAACAATCCTGTTTCCAAGAAAATCTGGCCGTCAGTAATAGAAATAACGTTTGTAGGGATATAAGCAGAAATGTCGCCGCCTTGTGTTTCAATAATCGGCAAAGCCGTTAGTGAACCGCCACCATGTGCATCAGACATTTTCGCCGCGCGTTCAAGCAAACGAGAATGGATATAGAAAACATCACCTGGATACGCCTCACGACCCGGAGGACGGCGAAGAAGCAATGACATTTGACGATACGCAACGGCCTGTTTAGACAAGTCATCATAAACAGCCAAAGCATGCATGCCGTTATCACGGAAATACTCGCCCATTGCCGCACCACAATATGGTGCCAAGAACTGCAATGGCGCAGCGTCTGACGCCGTCGCAGCAACAACGATAGAATACTCCATCGCGCCCTGCTCTTCCAATTCTTTAACAAGCTGCGCTACAGTTGAACGTTTTTGACCGATAGAAACATAAATACAATAAAGGTGATCTTTTTCATTATCAGATCCATTGATTGTTTTTTGATTAATAATAGCATCAACAGCTACCGCAGTTTTACCTGTTTGACGGTCACCAATGATAAGCTCACGCTGGCCACGCCCGATCGGAACAAGCGCATCAACAGATTTAAGACCTGTTTGCATTGGCTCTGACACAGATTGACGTGGGATAATGCCTGGGGCTTTCACTTCAATACGACTTGTCTTTTTTGTCTTGATCGGACCCTTACCATCGATAGGATTACCAAGAGCATCAACAACGCGACCTAATAATTCCTTACCAACTGGCACTTCAACAATTTTGCCTGTACGGCGAACAATGTCACCCTCTTTAATCGCGCGGTCATCACCGAACACAACAACGCCGACATTATCGGCTTCAAGGTTCAACGCCATACCGCTTACGCCACTTGCAAATTCCACAAGCTCACCGGCTTGAACATTATCCAAACCATATACGCGGGCAACACCGTCACCAATTGATAGAACTTGACCAATTTCCGCAACATCAGCTTGCGCACCGAAATCGGCGATTTGTTTCTTTAAAATATCTGAAATTTCAGCTGCACGAATTTCCATTATACGACCTCTTTTAAGTTTTGAACTGCATTTTGATTAGACCTAGATTTCAGAGCAACGTTTAAGCGCTCTAATTTACGACGAACAGAATCATCAACCATGTACGATCCTATTGTCACAATTGTTCCACCAATGATCTCCGGCACGACTTCAGAGGTCATAGAAACCCCGCGCCCCAAAGCATCTTCGATTTTCTTTTGGAATGACTTTTCCTGTGCGGCGCTCATTTTCACGGCGGTCTCAACACGCACCGAAACTTCACCGGCGCGCGCTGATACTTGCGCGTTAAACGCCTTAATAACGCCCGACAAAGCATTCAAACGGCGATTATTAATCAAAACACCAAGGAAATTTTGTGTAAGCTTATCAAATTTTGCCTTTTTGGATAAATCGGCAATAATTTGCGCCTGCTCAGCGCGGCTAAGCAATGGTGATGTGATTGCGCGCGCCAAATCTTCAGACACACCAATCATAGCATCAATATCAGCAAGGTCTTTTTTGACCTTATCTACGGACTTGGCTTTTTCAGCCAAATCAACAAGAGCACCTGCATATCGAGCAAGTACAACGGAGGAAACCAGCGTGGACGATGTCACGTTATTATATCCCTTCTTAATCTACACTAATCGCAGTTTTACGTTTACGTGGGGGGAGAATTAGCACACCAAACTCACGCTGACAAGTCTGATCGACATGGTTTTCAAAATAAATTGAATATCTTTTGCTCCGTACAAAATCAGCAATCACTGAATAAACGGCTCCACCACACTTAAGGGGATAAAATGCCAATCCATAAACACATATTTTTCAGGATATAAATACATCGCCAATGCGCGAAAAATAAGGATATGAGCGACATAAATCTCCAACGTTCTTCGCCCAAAGAATTGAAACAGGTTTATAAATGATCGTGACATAACAGAATTCTCTGATGTGTACACAGCCGATTTAAAATTCCACAACCAATACCCGATACCAGCAAATCCAACCATCATGACAATAGCCTGCACGCCACTAACCGATGGTAACATCAACCCCTGCATCATGTAGAAACAAAAGAAACTAGCGATAACAAAGGTGAGCATATATTTACGCGGCACTTGATCATAAACGATATCTTTATTACGAACAAAGAATCCAAAAATCACAAACAACCCCGCAATGGAACCGTATTCAAAAGCCATCGCACTGGGAAAAGTCAGGAATAGCAAAATAAGAAA
>CAXBFT010000150.1:0-5323 GCA_963974945.1 uncultured Alphaproteobacteria bacterium | reverse complement strand
CTTGGTCTTTTGGTGAGGTGAAAAAGCCGGAAACAATTAACTATCGTACATTTAAGCCGGAAAAAGACGGTCTGTTCTGTGCGCGTATCTTTGGTCCGGTTAAGGATTATGAATGTTTATGCGGTAAATATAAGCGCATGAAATACAAGGGTATTATCTGTGAAAAATGTGGTGTTGAAGTGACATTGACCAAAGTACGTCGTGAGCGTATGGGCCATATCGATCTTGCTTCTCCTGTTGCGCATATCTGGTTCTTAAAATCATTGCCAAGCCGTATCGGTTTGATCATGGATATGACACTGAAAGACCTTGAACGTGTTCTTTATTTCGAGAGCTTTATTGTGATTGAGCCTGGTATGACTCCGATGAAGCCATTCCAAATGCTGAATGAAGAAGAATATTACGATGCTCAAGATGAGTATGGTGAAGAAAACTTCCGTGCAGGTATCGGCGCAGAAGCTTTGAAAGAGATTCTATCAGCAATGGATCTTGAAGAAGGCTTGGTACAAGCTGAGCAAGATCTTCGTGATACAAATTCAGAAGCAAAACGCAAGAAACTTGTAAAACGCATTAAATTGCTTGAGGCATTTATTGAATCAGGTACGCGCCCTGAATGGATGATTTTGGATGTTCTTCCTGTTCTTCCGCCAGAGCTTCGCCCGCTTGTTCCATTGGATGGTGGCCGTTTTGCGACTTCAGATTTGAACGATCTTTATCGCCGCGTTATTAACCGTAACAACCGTTTGAAACGTTTGATCGAACTTCGTGCGCCCGATATTATCGTGCGTAATGAAAAACGTATGTTACAAGAATCTGTTGATGCGTTGTTTGACAATGGCCGTCGTGGTCGTGTGATTACAGGCGCGAATAAGCGTCCGCTTAAATCAATGTCAGACATGCTTAAAGGGAAACAAGGTCGTTTCCGTCAGAACTTGCTTGGTAAACGTGTCGACTATTCCGGTCGTTCGGTTATTGTTGTTGGTCCTGAATTAAAATTACACCAATGTGGTTTGCCTAAGAAAATGGCGCTTGAGCTGTTCAAACCGTTCATTTATCACAAATTAGAACTTTACGGCATGGCCTCTACGGTTAAAGCTGCGAAGAAAATGGTTGAAAAGGAACGTCCGGAAGTTTGGGACATCTTGGAAGAGGTTATCCGCGAACACCCTGTGATGCTTAACCGTGCGCCAACATTGCACAGGCTTGGTATTCAGGCATTCGAACCTGTATTGATCGAAGGAAAAGCGATTCAGCTTCACCCATTGGTATGTACAGCGTTTAACGCGGACTTTGACGGTGACCAGATGGCTGTTCACGTTCCATTATCTATCGAAGCGCAACTTGAAACGCGCTGCTTGATGATGGCAACAAATAACATCTTGTCTCCTGCGAATGGTAAGCCGATTATTGTTCCTTCACAGGATATTGTTCTTGGTCTTTATTACCTGTCCATTGCTTTGGATGGTGAGCGAGGCGAAGGCATGATATTCCGTGGTTCCGGTGAAATTATGCATGCGCTTGAAAACAATGTGGTTTCATTGCACGCAAAAATCAAATGTCGTTACCATGGCGTTGATGAAGACGGCAATAAGAAAACTGAAATTGTTGAATCTACACCTGGCCGCATGATCTTGTCCGAGCTGTTACCACGTCACCCGAAAGTGTCATTTAACGTTTTGAACCAGATTCTGACGAAAAAAGAAATCACAAACATGATTGATACGGTGTATCGTCACTGTGGTCAGAAAGAGACTGTTATCTTCTGTGACCGCATGATGAAACTCGGTTTCAAATATGCATGTATTTCCGGTATTTCCTTTGGTAAAGACGACTTGATTATCCCTGCGGAGAAACAAACACTTGTTGCTGATGCAAATGATAAAGTTGCTGAATTCCAACAGCAATATATGGATGGTTTGATCACAAAAGGTGAAAAATACAACAAGGTTATCGATATTTGGTCAAAAGCAACAGATGATGTTGCCGATGCGATGATGAGACGTATTTCTGATATTACTGAGAATATGAATGCTGTTTATATGATGGCACACTCAGGAGCGAGGGGGTCTGCGGCGCAGATTCGTCAGCTTGCTGGTATGCGTGGTTTGATGGCGAAACCTTCCGGTGAAATTATCGAAAACCCAATTATCTCTAACTTTAAAGAAGGTCTTACCGTTCTTGAATACTTCAACTCCACGCACGGTGCGCGTAAAGGTTTGGCGGATACTGCGCTTAAAACTGCGAACTCCGGTTATTTGACGCGTCGTTTGGTTGATGTTGCACAGGATGCTATTATTACCGAAGTTGATTGTGGTACAGAAAACGGTATCAAAATGCGCGCAGTTATGAATGGTGCGGATATTGTTGTGCCATTGGCAGAACGTATTCTTGGCCGTACGCCAAGCACGGAAATCAAAGATCCTTTAACAGGTGGAGTGATTGCCGAAGCGTCCGTTGTTATTGACGAGCCGACAGCCGATAGAATTGAAACAGCGGGTATTGATGAAATACAAGTTCGTTCTGTTCTGACCTGTGAAGGCGCAGAAAACGGCGTTTGTGCAAGATGTTATGGTCGTGACCTTGCCCGTGGTACTGATGTTAATATCGGTGAAGCAGTTGGTGTTATGGCTGCACAATCTATTGGTGAACCGGGGACACAGCTTACTATGCGTACATTCCACATTGGTGGCGCGGCACAGAAAGGCGCGGAACGTTCACAAGTTGATGCCAATATTGATGGTAAAATTCTTATCCGTAATCAGAATGTTGTTAAAAACTCTGCTGGTGTTGAGATCGTTATGGGTCGTAACACTGAAATCACTATCCTTGATAAGAATGGTGATGAGAAAGCAACGCATCGTGTTCCTTATGGTGCTCGTCTGGTTATTAAAGATGGCGGTAAGGTCAAAATCGGTGATAAAATGGCCGAGTGGGACCCGTACACATTGCCTGTTATTACTGAGAAAGACGGTGTTGCACATTACTTCGACCTTGTTGAAGGCGTGTCTATTACCGACGAAGTTGACGAAGCGACAGGTATTTCCTCTAAGAAGGTTATTGACTGGCGTTCACAGCCTAAAGGCGGTGACTTGAAACCTCGTATATCTTTGCTTGATAAAAAAGGTGAAGTTATTCTCTTGGCTAATGGTATGCCTGCTAATTACTATCTATCTGTTGATACGGTTCTTTCAGCAGAGAATGAGCAAGACGTTAAGGCTGGTGACATTATCGCTCGTATTCCACGTGAATCTTCTAAAACACGTGATATTACCAATTCTTGACGGAGCGCTTGTACCACATGACATCTTGAATGTTATGGGTGTTGAGGCTTTGGCGGAATATCTGACACAAGAAGTGCAAGATGTTTACCGTTTGCAAGGGGTTAAGATCAATGACAAGCACATTGAGGTGATTGTTCGCCAGATGATGCAAAAAGTTGAAGTAACTGAAGTTGGTGATACAACTTACCTTGTTGGTGAGAATATTGATCGTCAGGAATTTGAGGAAACAAGGCAGCGTTACCTTGAAGAGGGTAAAATGGTACCTGTGGGCCGTCCGGTGTTGCAAGGTATTACAAAAGCTTCGTTGCAAACACGTTCCTTTATCTCTGCTGCGTCCTTCCAGGAAACAACACGCGTTCTTACGGATGCTGCTGTTAATGGTAAGGTTGACCGTCTGCATGGATTGAAAGAAAACGTGATCGTTGGTCGTCTGATCCCTGCCGGTACGGGTGCATTCATTAATAGAATGAAACGTGTTGCCGCAGATCGTGATGATGTTGCAATTGCAAATATGCCTGATCGTGAAGAATTAGAAGCATCAGTAACTTCTGATTATGCTGCTTTATCGGATGACGGTGATAAAAAAGAGGCCGCAAACGGTTGATTTTTGATCAGTTTAAAAATTTAGAAGCCGCTCTATTCAAGGATAGGGCGGCTTTTTAGTATGAAAAAGACATGAATAACTAGGAAATAATGCCTTTAGTTTGCTCTTGGTTTTTATTTTTACTTTTTATTAAAACTTTTCTTGACGAAAGCGATTCTTTGCCCTATATTCCGCGCCACTGTGATGGGCGTTCCGAATATTCCTTAGGGATAGTAGGGGCGTGCAACATCCGAAAATATAAAGTTTTATCTCTCACAAATTTAGCGTGGTATAAAACTTTCGGATGCTCTGCGGAATTATTTTACCTTCGGGCATATTTATGTTTGACAAGGTCTGTGAATCCGCGCTAAATGCCTCCATCTTTAAAAATGAGAATAGAATTTAAGAAGGTTTGATATATGCCAACCATTCAGCAGTTGATACGTAATCCTCGCACACCAGTTGTGAAGGCTAAGAAAAACAGAGCTTTGAAGAGTAATCCTCAGCGCCGTGGTGTTTGTACACGTGTGTACACAACAACGCCAAAGAAACCAAACTCCGCTTTGCGTAAGGTTGCAAAAGTGCGTTTGACGACAGGTATTGAGGTTATTTGTTATATCCCGGGTGAGGGGCACAATTTGCAGGAGCACTCAGTTGTTCTTGTTCGTGGTGGTCGAGTAAAAGACTTGCCGGGTGTTCGTTACACAATTATTCGTGGCGCTTTGGATACACAAGGCGTTAAAGATCGTAAACAGTCACGTTCACGCTACGGCGCGAAACGTCCGAAGTAAGAAAGGTTTCCTAATGTCACGTCGCCATAGAGCAGAGAAACGCGTTATATTACCTGATCCACAATTTGGTGATTTGGTATTATCAAAGTTCATAAACAACATCATGGTGGATGGTAAAAAATCTACTGCTGAGGGTATCGTTTATGGTGCTATTGAGGTTCTCGAAGGTAAGAAGCCTGTTGAAGCTAAGAACGCAGATGCGGAGACTGAGTCTTCTGCTGTCGTTTATAAGAGCCAGGGTTTGGGCATGTTCCACGATGCGTTGAAAAACGTTAAGCCACGTTTGGAGGTTCGTTCTCGTCGTGTTGGTGGTGCAACATATCAGGTTCCTGTTGAGGTTCGTAGTGAACGCGCTGTTGCGCTTGCTATGCGTTGGTTGATTGATGCTGCTCGTAAGCGCGGTGAGAACACAATGCGTGACCGTTTGGCGGCTGAGCTTTATGATGCTGCGAATGATCGTGGTTCTGCTGTTAAGAAACGTGATGACACACATAAAATGGCTGATGCGAATAAAGCGTTCGCTCATTATAGATGGTAATTTTAGATTTATTAGGACATACAAATTATGGCACGCGAACATTTAATTAGTAATTATCGTAACTTCGGTATCATGGCGCATATTGATGCGGGTAAAACGACGACGACTGAGCGCGTATTGTATTACTCTG
>CAXBFT010000149.1:0-5360 GCA_963974945.1 uncultured Alphaproteobacteria bacterium | reverse complement strand
AGCGCCAAAGATAGATGGTTTTGCTGTGGCCTCAGTTTTTGGCTCAGTTGTTTGCAGCGGTGTGGCAGGTGCAGCGGCCTTTGTCGCCAATATTGATGGTGCGGCAGGTGCTGTCATTTTAGGTGGTGTTGCTGCTGCTTGAGTTGCTACAGCAGTTGTTGCCGCAGGAACTTGGTTGTCAATGGCATGAACATATATAAGAGCCGCGATACCTGCATCAACCGGATCAACGCTCTTCTTATTGCTTTTGGTAAAGCCATCATTAAGGGCAGCAAGTTCTTTTGCCGTTTCTACAGCAACGTCAGAGCGAAGCGCGGTCCATGTTTTGTTAACCATGAGGTCACGTAACTTGGTAATTGAGCCGGCATGTTTAATGATATTGTCATCTGGTGCAGGTAAGCACATAAAGCGTGTGACGCGCATGGCTTTTGCAAAACCAGGATTTGAATAGAAAATCGCACAGTCAACAACAGTTGCGCCAAAGGTCACAACGGCTTGTCCCTCTTTGAAACCGCGCAAACCATCGTAACTTGCACGCGGTCTAAGCTGTACGCCTGCTTGTTTTGAGTCGTGATAGGACGTACCCCCGCTTCCTTGGAAACCGGAAACCTCTGTAACCATGGCGCTACCAACTGTTTTTTCAAAGAAGTCTTTTGTTTCTGTAGGGTCTTCAAGTTTACCAAAAAGCTTCAAGTTACAGTTCGCAGTGATGGATTGAGCTTCTTCGCGAACACGTTTTTTCATCGCAGGTAAGTCCTGTCCTGCAAAAACGAGAGAGAAACCAAGAGAACGGGCCTGAGCGGCCATAACAGCCATACCTTCGGCAACGTAGTAACCAACCTCATCAAAAACTGTCATAAATGGAGTAGAGGAATGCGTTGGTTTATTTTCAATGACTGTTGCAGAGGACCCTTCAACGGTTGAACCCAATGTAGAGCCCATCATCCCCTTAATAGAAGACGCAACGATTTTACCAAGATTGGCAACCTCGTCTCCAGATTTTTCCAAGGCTGGCACAAGAACGACCAGAATACGGCGATTAAGAACAACGTCAACCATGTCGACATCGGCGGCTTGCGTATCAAAGATGTATCCGTAATCATCACCAAGAGATTGGAGTGAGCGCGTGAACTGCATCGCTAGATAGCCGTGCTGCTGGCTTGCTGTTTCTGTGTTATATTGCGGCGTATCCGGCCCAGGTGGCTTTACTTTACCTTGATCATCATAGGCATCACCTATAAAACCCGGAAGCGTGTCAAGATACCCTATCAAACCTACGCGTACTTCCGCGGGGACAACATCGTCGCGGGCCAATTTAATGACGTTATTAAGGGATAAATAGTCACGAATAGTACGCACAGACATGGGGATTTCTTGATTATCACGTTTCCATGTCAGGGCGGGCATCATCGCACCCACCAAAGAAACCGCACGCTCTTTCCACATCGCATTGTCACCACCACCATCAGGCATCAAGCTCACAAGCATATTTGTAAGATAGGATGCAGAACCGGAAGAGAATGGGTTCATGGTATTAGACGGAGCCTGTGCATCGGAGTTACCGGTCATATAGTTTAAGACAAGCAGGTCATCATCACGACCGAAACGACGCACCAAAGAGGATAGGGAAGACCAAAGGTCTGTATCAGCCTTACCGTCGACATAAACAAATCCGGATGCCCAAGACATGGCATTTGTTACAAGTGATTTTAGTCCCTCGGTTTTACCCGCACCCGTTGTACCAAGATAGAGAATATGGGTTCTGATGTCTGAATTCGTAAACCAGACCTCTTCATTTGTTTTTTGGACGTTCCCCAGGTATAAAATCCCCTCTGATTTTCCTTTTCTTCCTTCGCGCCCGTTATTGGGGTCAAGAAATTTACTTCCAAGCGGAAGCTTAAAGGCAATACTTTTATCTCTGGAGGCAAGCCAGATATAATATAGGATCATAAAAATTAAAATGAGGTCAGCAAAGGTTAATGCCCATTCATTGATATAAACGGCAAAAGCAACACCGAAGAAAATAATAGCAGAATAATCTGTACGCATGAGGGCATCTGCAAAGCGCACCGTCATCGGACGAATATCGCGTAAAATTTCCTCGTGTTTACGTTCGTATTTTTTCTGGTCTAATGCCATAGTGTTTAGGCTCCGATTAGCGGTTATTCAAAAAATCATCTGCAGATACGGCAACGCCACTTGTCTCTCGAGGATTGCTCGAACTCGCCTGTGTATTTGCAGTAGAAATTGTACCATTCTCAGAGAGTTTCCCTGATGCACCGATCATCCAAATACCCAATAGAAGCAGAATAAGGCAAACCGCAAGGATGGCGCCCATTTTATCGTTCTTTGTGTCGATATGTGTCACACGGTTTTGGTATTGTTGGTTATTTGCCGCCTGCGGTTGGTCTTTTATAAGGCCATGGGCGTTTTGCAAAGCAGATGATGTCTTCATAAGAATGTCAACAGCATCCTTTTTTTCCTTGAACGCAGCAATTTCCTGCACCGCGCCATCATGGTTTTTAAGAATGAGGTTGAATAATTTTTTCTTTTTATCTTCATCAACGGTAAAGGCAGATGACTGCGCTGCCTGTAAATCCATCTGCCATACAACTGGCATATCGGCCTCAGGTAAGGATAGAATAAGTTTCCCATCAACAATGCTTACGTTTGAATTTAAAGATCCGTCTTTTTTCATGTCTTGCTCTTTTTTCTTATATTTTGAATTTCAGTATTAAACTGCCTTTTTAACGCCGCGCTTTTTAGATTTGCTATAATCTAATGCAGGAATAGGCCGCGCCCTTGAGGATTTCATATAGGTTTCAATGGTTTGCAACGCCATTTCAATTTTGGGAACCGGGATTGGACGTTGGGTCATTTTTTCGGATTTGTAATGTGACATCGCGCCCAAAGCTTCCATATGGAAAGACTGGCGACCCATATTATTCAGCGGATACCAAAGGGTACGATCATGCGCACGAAGCCAAACAAACTCCGCAGGCGCAAGAACGCCACCTTCTTCGCGGGCATATTGTAAGGCACGCAATAAGGCCGTAGTTTCGAAGGCATGACGATTAATTTGTGACAGCATTGCGCCAGACAAATCTTTCTTTGATAGGACAGCCTGCGCTTCTTTTAAAAGTTTTTTGTCTTTTGATAAATCTAAACCGTATTTAAAAGACCAGCATCGAGCAACGCGTCCAAGCATATTGTCGCAATCACCACGTTTTCTGGAGGCTTTTAAGCAAAATGCAGCCAATAAAATTTGTTTATACGGGTCTAATTTCTTGGGGCCGCGCCAAGGTTTTCCCAACTGTCTTTTAAAGGCTGTCGCGGCACTTTCCCTGTCAATTTTTCCATCTGGAATCTGAATGTTTTCATAGGCTAACCATTCTTCAGGCCCCAATGCCTCAGCAAAGAGCGGAAGCTCTGCCGGAACCGGTGCGCCGGGGGGGCGCGGCGGTTGTGTTGATGGATTGAATTGTACAAAAGGCGAAATGCCGGGAAAAACTTTTGCTTGTTTAGCAATAAGCGTTTCCAAATCTAATCGTGTACGGCAATGCGTTCTTGGGCCTTTGAACAAACACCACACACCACCAAGAGCAAAGATAGAAACAAACACAATTTTAAGGGGCTGCATCGCCAATGCATTGAAAAGCGCAAGGTGATCATAGCCCAATTTTGCCTTTTGATAATCAGGCACTTTCTCAAAACCGGTCTTGAACTCGTACTCACCACCTTTGAAAGTTATTGTATAGTCACTATCTAAAAACCAAGAGACAAGCCACATTTCGCCATATCTAATCCAGCGCACCATCTCACGGACTTCAGTTTGAAAGAAATACCAAAAAATCCAGATTAAAACGGCAAAAATGACGAGCATAATAGCCCAACCAATGCCCCCTTCATAAAGGGTATCCCCACCTTGTTGCCCACTATTCACAATAAAAACCTACTTTAGTAAAATTTATTATATTTAACCCAGACGATAACTTAGCAGAAAATACTATAAAAAACCAATAGTTAAGATGCTCAAAAGATGCATAGTTTTATTTTTTTGAATTTCAGGGCTATTTAATGAAAATTTCACTAGACAAGGGGCGAACACTCGTATAGATAAAACGTCATAAATTTGTATGCCCTTATAGCTCAGTTGGTAGAGCAGTTGATTTGTAATCATCAGGTCCGCGGTTCGAGTCCGTGTGAGGGCACCATTTATCCCCCCAATTAGATTGATAGCGTTTTTAGTGGTGGCAAACAGATATATTGCGCTTTAACCATATTCATGAAATAATACGTCAACGCTTTATTAATACTTTATTAGTATAATAAAAGCTGGGTTTATAAATATTAGGGAATAAAGTTATGGCAGCACCTCTTTCAGGCGTAGGACAACAGCAGCAAGTTCCGTTGGCACAATCATTTCAGCCGGGTGGCGGTGATGCTTCTCGTGAAGTTCGTCAAAAGGAACAAGCGCCGCGCGAAAACGAAATTCAAAGTAGAGATGCGGCAACCAATCAGTCACAAGAAACAAAAGCGACGCAACAAGAGTTAAGTGCGTTAAGTTCACGTAGTGAAGGCGCAGAATCCAAGCAGCGCGGCTCTTACGTTGATCTTGTTGTTTAGAGATATTTGATCAAAGAATTTGAATATAAAAAAGCCCCGCATTTTTATGATGCGGGGCTTTTTATTGAATCTCAATTAACTATCTTTGTTGCATTAAGTGCAAGATGTGCGTGAACATTGCAATGAAGCTGATGTACAGAGTAAGAGCAGCAGACCATGCCATGCGGCTATTAAGCTCCGCACCATTTGCCGGATTATACATTCTTTTTGTGTTTTGTGTTTCCCAAGCGGTAAGGCCGGCAAAAACAAGAACACTCAAGACGCTGATACCAATTTGCATACCACTGGAATATTGAACGAATAAGCCAGTAATTCCAACAATAACCAATCCAATCATCGCCATGAATAAAAATTTAGCCATAGGCGCCAAATCCGTTTTCGTGGTGTAGCCAAAGATGCTCAAAGACGCGAACATGGCCGATGTGATAAAGAAGGCACGTGCAATATCTGTTTGCGCATAAACCAAAGCAATAGCAGAGAAGCTAATACCATAGACAATGCTAAGTGCAATGAATGAGACTTTAAGTTTGCTTGATGACATTGTCATCGGGTTAAAGCCAAACCAGATAATTGCAAGTGGCGCCAGCATCACGATAATGCGCTGTGGCCCACCAAGTAAGAGTGACATAAGCTCAGGTGAATTGCTGACAGCCCATGCGGTAATTGCGGTAATCAATATGCCAAGTGTCATACGATTATAGACGCTTAACATATGGCTGCGAAGCCCAGCATCG
>CAXBFT010000148.1:0-5363 GCA_963974945.1 uncultured Alphaproteobacteria bacterium | reverse complement strand
ATCAACATATTACAAATTCACCAAAGCCCCGCGGTTGGAAAAATCAGCTTGATTTCGAACCTGGTGTAATGATCTCATGGCAACGTCGCGTGCCTTATGCATGGTCCTTTGATTCCGAGTATTTTAACGCACGGTTTGAGCCGAATTTCAACATTACGCTAGGCAATATCCGAACCCATGCGGGGGTTGGCGGAATGTTCGTTATCGGATCATCTCAATTACAAGACACGCCGCCACGAGTGCGCCCTGCAGTCCCTGGAACCGGTGTCTTTATGGATTCCGGCAATACCGTTGATTGGCAGGTTTTTGCAGGCGCAGAAGGCCGCGCCATTGCACGTGATATTTTCCTTGATGGTAATACATTTTCTAATAGCCATAGCGTTGATAAGCGCTATTTCGTTGGCGATTTAAGCGCGGGCGCGGCATTATCATATGATGATTATCGCCTTGCTTATACGCTTAATTATCGTACTAAAGAATTCAAAACTCAAAACAAAGATAGTATTTTTGGCTCTCTCACTTTGACAAAAAGATTCTAGTTATTTTTAAGTTTCAATGTTACAATGTCGCCGATTTTACAGGAGACGAATAACATGAAATACGATCTGTTACATATTCAAGGTAAACCTTACGTGCTTGTACCCTTGCATGATTACCGTGACATGACGACCTCGGGCAAAAATAAAGCGCTTCCTGATAATATTCTTGATCAGCTCTCTGCGCGCCAAGATCACCCGCTTAAAATTCTGCGTAAATACCGTGAAATGACCCAAGCCGAGCTTGCAAAATCATCGGGCATATCCCGCCCCTATCTGACTGAAATTGAAACGGGTAAAAAGGACGGATCACTGCGCGCAATGAAGGCTCTGGCTGAGGCACTTGAGGTCAATGTCGGCGATTTGGCCGCTTAGAAACATAATAATATGCCCATAAAAAATGCAACATTAGATGACCTTGATGAAATCCATGACTTATCTGTTCTATGGGATGAAGATGATGAGAAAGGCGTTGAATTCGATATATTAGAAGATTATATCGTGACGGAGCAAGTTCTGTGCGCAACATCCGATGATGATAAAATAGTTGGCATCATTATACTTTCTGAAAACACAGATAGCTCCATGCATATTGCACGATTTTTTGTGCATCCCGACTATCGCGATGAAGGTATTGGAACCGATATGTTGGAGCAAGCCGTTTCTATTTTAGATGAAAGCTGCACATCTGCCTTTGCCAGTGTTGCAGAAACCAGCCCCGCATTACGGCTTTATGAGCGATTTAACTTCAAAAAAACACATAAATTCACCCCGCCAACCGAAGATTATATTGCCCTTGAACGCGAACCGGATTAGCGTTTTTTAAGCGCCCCCATAACACCGCGGATCAACTCACGCGCAATCATACGACCAACGGATGAGCTTAGCGATCTGACCATTGATTTCACGGCGGCCTCTCCCACGCTTTGACGAGAGGATGAGCGTTTTCCAGATGTTTTTTTACCCAAGCTTTCTTGCACTTTCTCTGCTGCTTCACTGGCTTTTGCCGCGCGTTTTTGCAAGATTTCATAGGCAGATTCATTATCTATTGTTTGATCGTAAATACGTCCCAAACCACTTTGCGCCATCACGCCTGCGCGGATAATATTATCAATGGGCCCCAATTTCGAGCAAGGCGGTCGGATCATTGTGCGCTGTACGATTGCGGGTTGGCCCTTGCCTTCCAAAGTCGAGACGAGCGCCTCCCCCACGCCAAGATCAGTGATAGCATCCTCAACCTTGAAATTCGAATTTTCTCGATATGTCTGCGCAGCAATTTTAATGGCTTTTTGCTGTTTTGGTGTAAAGGCGCGCAAGGCATGTTGCACACGATTCCCTAGCTGCCCCAACACAGAATCTGGTATATCATCTGGGCTTTGTGTTACAAAATACACCCCGACACCCTTGGAACGGATCAGACGCACAACCTGCTCAATCTTTTCAAGCAACGCCTTTGGTGCATCGTTAAACAATAAATGCGCCTCATCAAAGAAAAACACGAATTTGGGTTTATCGCAATCCCCTGCTTCGGGCAATTCCTCAAATAATTCGGAGAGCATCCAAAGCAAAAATGTTCCGTATAGACGCGGCGCGTTCATCAATTTATCTGCCGCCAAAATATTGATCATTCCGCGTCCATCTGGAGCGTTTCTAATAAAATCATTCAAATCCAGTGCAGGCTCACCAAAGAACTTATCCGCACCCTGATCCTCTAACCTGAGGAGTGAGCGTTGAATAGCACCAATAGAGCCTGAAGACACATTACCATACACAGAAGAAATCTCTGCTTTTTGCTCATTAACAGAGTTAAGAAGAGCACGTAAGTCTTTTAAATCAAGCAACAAAAGACCTTGCTCATCTGCAACACGAAAGACGATATTCATCACACCTTCTTGTGTATCGTTAAGCTCTAACATCCGTGAGAGGAGCAAAGGCCCGATCTCTGAAATCGTGGTGCGTACGGGGTGGCCTTGCTCACCGTATAAATCCCAGAAGGTTACGGGGGATTCTTTGGCGCTATATTCATCGCTTAAACCGATAAGGGCAGCGCGCTTTACAAGGAAATCCTGCATTTCACCCGCGCGGCTCATCCCGGATAGATCACCTTTTGCATCAGCCATAAACACAGGAACACCGGCATTAGAAAATCCTTCGGCCAAGACCTGAAGTGTAACCGTTTTCCCTGTTCCCGTTGCCCCCGCGATCAAGCCGTGGCGATTTCCCCATTTTAAAGGAAGATATTGATTTTCGCCCGCACCGTTATCACTTTTACCAATAAAAATTGCATCATCTTGTAAGCAAGTCATTTCGTCATTCCTTATTTCTGCAAATTCTTTATGCCTTGTTCAAGATCGGCAATGAGATCTTGTGGGTTTTCAAAACCAATTTGGAAACGCAACAATTCACCCTTTTTTATCCAATTTGATCGATAGGCGTTCATGTCCTGTGGCTGGATCAGGCTTTCATACCCGCCCCAAGAGCTACCGACGGGGAAAAGTTTGAGCGAGTCGACAAAAAGCCCCATGGTTTCACTTGAATATTGTTCATCAAACAAAACGCCGAAAACACCATTCGCGCCACTAAAATCACGTTTCCAAACATCATGACCGCGCGCCGTTTCGATTGTCGGGCTGAAAAGCTCTTGCACCTCATTTCGGGTTTTAAACCACTCCAAAACCGCAAGCATATTAGTTTGCGCCTGTTTAAAGCGCATTTCAACGGTTCGAAGACCGCGCATGGCCAAATATAAATCATCCGCCCCCGCGCAAACGCCCAACTTAACCGCGCAAGATTTCAAGGTTTTAAATAAGCTTTCATCCGCGGCGATCGCCACACCCAAATTCAAATCTGAATGCCCACCAATATATTTTGCGGCAGACAGAACACAAATATCAACACCATGTTTAAGCGGGTTAAACAAAATACCACTGGAATAGGTATTATCTACCACGGTTTTTATACCGTGAGTTTTGGCCTCTTTGACAATTGCGGGAACGTCTTGCACTTCAAACGTGGCGGAACCCGCACTCTCCATATAGATCACGCTTGTATTATCCTTAATCAGGTCTTTAATCCCTGCGCCAATCATCGGGTCATAATATTCGACCTCAATACCTAGATTTCTAAGCTGTGCATTGGCAAAAAACCGTGTAGGCGGATAGCAGCTATCAACGATAAGAACATGATCGCCCGCCTTTAAAAATGAAAGGAAAACCGTTGAAATTGCGTTAAAACCGCTTGAGGCACTAATGGCGTTAAAGCCACCTTCAAGCTCTGCGATGGCTTCTTCAAAGGCGCAACTCAGCGGGTTATTCACGCGGCCATAACGGTATTTTGTATTAGGGTCAGCATAGGCGGCGTAATCTTTATATAAAATCGTTGAGGTGCGACAAATGGGTGGATTAACAACGCCATGATAATCATCAGGGTTTCGCCCTGCATGCATCAATTTTGTTTCTTTTCTCCAGTTTTTATTTTCACTCATTCTTCCATCCCCGCCTTTAAAATAAACTCATTTTAGATCTTGTTTTCTATACTATATTCCCGATCATGGGTAAGTGCAGGTATTGCGTTACGCGCTTTTTGCACCTGCGCCACATCGATTTGCGCGATGATAAAACCTTCGCCTTCGGGCTTGTCTGCGACAATTTCGCCCCATGGATTAATGATAACCGAGTGACCATAGGTTTTACGCCCGTTCTCATGCTCACCCGTTTGCGCGCAAGCCAACACGTAAGAGCCTGTCTCAATCGCACGCGCACGAAGCAAGACCTCCCAATGTGCCTTGCCTGTCGGCACGGTAAAGGCCGCGGGAACGCACATAACATTTGCGCTCGCCTTGGCAAGATCACGATAAAGATGGGCAAAGCGCACATCGTAACAAATACTAAGCCCCAGCGTAAAAGCATCATTGATTTTTGCAGTAACGGCGCGGTTTCCTGCACCAAAAACATCGCTTTCGCGATAGGTCTCGCCATTTGCAAGCTGCACATCAAATAGATGGATTTTGTCGTAAGTCTTTGCCAGTGTGCCATCAGGCGCAAACAGGAAAGAACGGTTCATTAATTTTCCATCCTGTGCCTTCACCGCCATAGAGCCAATAAGCAAGGTTATGCCAAGCTCCCTCGCCAAAGCGGAGAAATATGGAATGCCGATATGTTCATCCATGCTTCGCGTGCTTTTGATTTTGGCCTCGGCAGGATTACGAATATGGCAGGTGTTTTCAGGGGTAAGGATAAGCTCTGCGCCCTGTGCTGCCGCTGCGCGAACAAATCCACCCGCGCGATCCAAATTTTTGCCAATATCAATGCCGCTCGTCATTTGAACACAAGCGACATGCATCGTATTAACCATTCAAAAGCCCATCTAACTTGCCTTGCTTATCCAATTCATGCAGATCATCACATCCACCAATATGTTTTTCATTGATAAAAATTTGCGGAACGGATTTCGGGCCGCCTGTACGCGCAATCATTTTTGTACGCGCACCATCATCGCCCGTAATATTATATTCAGTATATGTCACGCCCTTAGAGTCAAGAAGCCCTTTTGCGCGAACGCAATATGGACATGTTGTCCAAGTGTATATTTCTATATTAGCCATTTTGGTTTCCCTTGCCCTTCGATAAGAAAAGTTTATATTCGATTCATCTTGAAAGACTTTAGCATGAGCATGAATAAAAAATATAGAGCGGAAATTCTGATTATTGGCGGTGGCGTGGCGGGGCTTACGCTTGCGGCGTTGCTTGGGCAAAGCGGGGTTAAGGTGCATATCGTTGAACCCTACCCGCCCAAAGCGTTCAAAGACACAGATATAACCAGCCGCAC
>CAXBFT010000147.1:0-5365 GCA_963974945.1 uncultured Alphaproteobacteria bacterium | reverse complement strand
GCCCCAACCTTGGCAAGGTTGTGCTCTACCCCTGAGCTACACTCGCATTTATTTATGTATTCAGGTGATGGGGAATATATGAAGCTTTGCCTTGAATTGCAATAGGAAAAATTAAAAAAAATTAAAAAACATCTCCAACCATGATTAATGGCACTTTATAGCCAAGAGGTTCTCGATTGGGAAATAGGGAATAAATAATAATATTGGGTGTATTTTCAACGGATTTAGAAAAATGCTCCGGTACTTCGTAATGCATCAGATCGTCATCATTTTCTACATTATCATCGTAAATCAGCATAAAAAGACGTTGATCCCGGTAATATTCAACGCGGCAGACCATATCAGGCAGGGGCGTGTCGCTCACCATCATCACACCTCCATCATGTAGAATGCCAAGCTCTATATTCATCCTAACCCCGGCAGATCAGTTGTGTATGAAGGTGATGTTATTTTCGGTTCTGAAATAGTTTGATCCGGCTCAACCTGAGGAAGGGATGCTATTAATTCTCTTGTCGGATTAGAACTTTCTAGTTGCCCAAGCAGGCTTGTGCTTTCCAAGCCACCGCTTAACTGTTGTGCAAATATGGCGTTATCTATAACAGATATGCCATTTTGTTCTAATTTATCACACAGATCTTGTGCTTCCATTGTTTACTGCCCCACTCATATTTTTTTCCACACACGCCTTATAATTATTGATCATAATAACCGTTAAATATTAAGATTTCCTTATATTTATATCTTTTTTCATAATATGTGCAAGTTTTTTCCCGTATAGCTATTTTTTTGCTCGTATTTTATATGGCAGAGGGGTGAAATAGTGCTGTTACATAATGGATAAGATTTTGCTTTATCATTTATTTTGTTCTAATGTCCTTTGAAATATAATTGATAAATACAGCAAAAGAGACAGATGATGATTTTAGGTCAAAATACAGCTCCAACGCCACAAACACCGACATCTCCTGCGGGTGAGATGATTTTTGATGTTACTGCGCATGATTTTGAGCAGCGCGTGATGGCTGCATCAATGCAAATTCCGGTGCTTGTTGATTTTTGGGCGCCATGGTGCGGCCCTTGTAAACAGCTTATTCCAGTGTTAGAGGCTGCGGTGCGCGCGGCGGGTGGGCAGGTTTTATTGGCTAAGGTGAATTTGGATGATAATCCAGAATTAGCACAAGCCTTACGGGTGCAATCTGTACCTGCTGTTTTTGCCTTTTTCCAAGGGCAGCCGATAGATGCGTTTATGGGCGCACAGCCAGAGAGTAAAATTAAAGAGTTTATAACCAAGCAAATCGCGGCGGCAAAGGCTGCGCAGCCTGATGCAATTGATATTCCCGAAGCTTTAAAAGGCGCAGCGCAGGCTTTGGCAGAAGATGATCCGGCAACAGCGCAGGCAATTTATATGCAAATTCTGCAACAGGATGAACAAAATGCCGATGCTTATATTGGTATAGTGCGCAGCTTTATTGCATCGGGACAAGTTGATGAGGCAGCGTCAATGGTTGAGCATGCACCAGATATTATAGCAAAATCGCCTAATTTTGAACAAGCTAAGGCGGCATTAGAATTGGCCATGATTGTTCCTGAAAGTGGCGCTATTGAAGGGCATCGTGCAAAAATAGCGGCTGATCCGAATGATCATCAGGCACGAATTGATTTGGCCTATGCTTTATTTGCGGGCGGTAAAAAAGTTGAGGCCACTGATGCCTTGATTGAATCTATTGAAATTGATCGCGATTGGAAAGAGGGCTTGGCAAGGACTGAGCTTTTGACTTTGTTTTCTGCCATGGGGCATACTGATCCTGTGACTGTGGCAGCGCGTCGTAAATTGTCATCTATTTTGTTTTCGTGATAGGATAAGAATATGAGTGTTGAGATTGACCCAAAATTATTGGAGATTCTTGTGTGTCCTATATCCAAGGGGCCATTGCGTTATGACGCAAAAGCGCAAGAGCTGATCTCTGATCAGGGTAAGTGCGCCTATCCGATTAAAGACGGCATTCCGATTATGCTCGTTGAAGAAGCAAGAAATTTGGATTGATAAATAAAAAGGCTTAGGGTGATATGAGTCATAATAAAGATAAGGCATACCTTATTAATATAGGTACTGATCCAAATAGCGTTTGGGCAATGCTTTCCCAAAACATGGATATTGACCCTTGTCCCGAAATTTATAATCAAGAACCGGGATTATATAATATGACCTGGAAAACAATGATCACCGAAGATCATCGGGTTGGTATTCAATTTGATCTGTTCAACAGTAAATTGGAACGCGTAGATACGATGGTTCTGCCGGCAATGCAATATTTTTCAGGGCAATTGGTATCGATGCGCGCAAGTGGTGTTTTTGAAGATATGCATTCGCAGCCCGCCGTCGATAAATTAAAAATGATGTTTCCGCAAAATACATCCCGCAATCCAATGTCATTAGTGAATGCTTTTATGCAAAAACAAAATATTGCATTTCAGGAAAAAATGAACGAATGGGCAAATTTTAAAGAACATGATAGGTTATTGGCAAATATGTATATTATGATTGGTGGTAATTTACCAATGCTGGAAAGTAAATATTTGATAAATGAAGATGTCGTTTGCTTGCCAAATGATGATGATTTGACGTTGTAGCAAGGAGCTTGGATTAATGCTTGGTCCGATAGAAAGAAAATTTTTCAATGTTGTAAAGCAGAAGCCGGCGGTTGCAAAAACGGCCCCCGTCAGCAATGGTGGCGTTGATGTTGGTGAGGGAAATGAAACTCGGGAAACCAACGATTTTTCTGAAAAGAAAAAAGCTGAGGCATCTACGCACGCCTTCACATATGGCTCTAAGGGGCAGCTTTATAACGCCGATGGGCAAGAAATTAAACCGGATGATGTTCCAAAACTTGACGAGCCATCATAAAACAGGTTAAACGTAAAGAATGAGCCAAACGCAAAACACATTGCTGCTAGACCTTCTGCTCCTTATTCGCCCCTAAGCGGGAATGAGGCATTTTCACATGCCTGCGCTTTTAGGGGATTAAAAAATTTCTCAACACATTGATAAAACAGATAAAGCGCGATAGAACAGCTATGCGCTTATTCAAGATCAGAAAGAAAACATTATGAGCAGAGCTTATGATTTAGTCAAAAAAGACCCCAACCGCGTCATTATCTTCGACACGACCCTTCGTGATGGAGAGCAATCCCCCGGCTGCGCAATGAATTTAGAGCAAAAATTGAAAATGGCCTCTGTCCTAGATCAAATGGGCGTGGATGTGATTGAGGCGGGATTTCCCGTGGCATCCCCCGGTGATTTTGAGGCGGTCAATGAGATTGCAAAAATCGTTAAAAACGCGACTGTGTGCGGCCTTTCCCGCGCGAAAAAAGGTGATATAGAGGCATCTGCAGAGGCCATTAAACCCGCGGTGTCTAAACGTATCCATACCTTTATTTCAACCTCCCCGCTTCATATGAAATACAAACTTCAAATGACTCCCGACGCGGTTCTAGAAGCCGTTAAGGAAAGTGTGAGCTTCGCCCGTAACTTCACCGATGATGTAGAATGGAGCGCCGAAGACGGCAGCCGCACAGAGGATGATTTCCTTTGTGCCTGCGTTGAGGCCGCGATTACCTCGGGCGCACGTATAATTAACTTCCCTGATACGGTTGGTTATGCCATGCCGCATGAATTTGCCGCGAAAATCGCGATGCTCTTTGATCGTGTGCCGAATATTGATCAGGCGATTATTTCAACCCATTGTCACAATGATTTGGGCGTTGCCGTGGCGAATTCTTTGGCAGGCGTCGCCGCAGGGGCGCGTCAGATTGAATGCACGATTAACGGCATTGGGGAGCGCGCAGGAAACGCGGCGCTTGAGGAAATCATCATGGCGCTTCGAACCCGTCAAGATTTAATGCCCTATACCCATAATGTGGACGCAACCCATATCATGAAAGCATCACGCACGCTTTCAGGGATTACGGGCTTTGCGGTGCAACCGAATAAGGCGATTGTCGGCGCGAATGCCTTCGCCCATGCCAGTGGTATTCACCAAGATGGCATGCTTAAAAACGCCAATACCTATGAGATCATGACCCCCGAAAGCGTTGGATTGACTGAGAGCAAGCTGGTAATGAGCAAGCATTCAGGCCGCCATGCCTTCCGCGAGAAGTTAAAGGATTTAGGGTTCGAACTTGGCGATAACGCGCTTAACGATGCCTTTGCCCGTTTTAAAAAATTGGCGGATAATAAGCGCGAGATTTTTGAGGATGACCTTATTGCTTTGGTCGAAGATGAGTTGGTACAGGCGAGTGAGGCGATTAAATTCGTATCCTTGCAGGTGCAGGCGGGAACTTCGGGCCCGCAGGTCGCAACCATTGTCTTGAATATTGATGGCAAGCATCATCCAGCCACAGCAAATGGTAACGGCCCTGTAGATGCAATCTTTAAGGCCGTCCGTGAGATTTATCCGCACCCTGATGCAAATTTACTGCTCTATCAGGTGCATGCGGTAACAGGCGGAACGGACGCACAGGCAGAGGTTACAGTGCGATTACAGGAAAATGGTAAGACCGTTGTCGGAACGGGCGCGGATGCGGATACGCTCGTGGCAAGTGCTCGTGCCTATGTCCACGCGCTCAATAAACTCGTCACCAAACGCCAAGGCATGAACCCGCAAACGGGTGATGATATAGCCGTCGCAGGGGTTTAGGAAGTTTAGCCGAGGGTGGTTTTGATGGTTTCAAAAACATCCTCAAACATCTGCGTCGTTAACCGCCCCGTATTGGTGTTATAGCGCGAGCAATGATAGCTATCCACGAGCATCACGCCGCCGCCTAAATCATGCACTGCGCTATGGGCGAATTTAAACGCGCTTTGTTTATTCCCCGTGGCCTTTAAAACCGCATTATGGGAGACGAGGCCGAGGCTTAAAATGACCTTGAGCTTTGGCATGGTTGCCATTTCCGTCTTTAGAAATTGCAGGCAGGTATTGATCTCATCGCCTGTCACTTTATTCTGCGGTGGAACGCATTTGACTGCATTGGTAATGCGCGCATTGATAAGCTCTAACCCGTCATCTTTATGCGCCCCATATTCACCGCGCGCGAAGCCGAATTTGAGCAATGTGCCATAGAGTAGATCCCCCGCATAATCGCCTGTAAAGGGACGACCTGAAAAATTGGCCCCTTTTAACCCAGGCGCCAGGCCAACAATGAGAAGCTCCGCATCCTTCTGGCCAAAGGCGGGGACGGGGGCATTATATTGATTGGGGAATTTCACACGATTATCATCAATAAATGATTTCAGGCGTGGACATAGGGCGCAATTATGATCGGGAAGCAGTTCATACATGGTAGATATTCTGCCCGATCATATGGG
>CAXBFT010000146.1:0-5373 GCA_963974945.1 uncultured Alphaproteobacteria bacterium | reverse complement strand
ATCTTCTCGACTTAAAAAATTTGGATCACTAAAAAGGCGAGCCCGCATCTCAGAGCTGTACTCACTTAACGATTCAATCGTTGTTATGCCGCACAGCCTTGATGTGTATTCAGAAGTCATTAAATCGCGCGTGCCAAATATTTGAATAACACCACTATTGGCAATAAACGTTTGCCACCTCTCACCATAAAGCGAGACGAGCTGATTCAAATCTTGCACAATCATATGAAGCTGCATGCCGTATCCGGCCATTAGTCCAAAGGCTGTTTCAATCACCTCCATGCGCCCCAATGCGGCGGCTTCTTCCATAAGAAAGTAGACAGGCGGATTGGGCTTGGTTTTAAAACGTGTCACTGAGGTTATTGCTGAACTTAGCAGCATGCGTAAAAATCGGTTATAGGTAAATAAACGCCCAGCAGGCAAAACAACAAAAATATCCGTTTTGCCATTTTCCAGTTCTTCAAAGGTAAAATCAGAGTCAGATAAGGTGCGCTGTATTTTTGGGCTTTCCAAAAAATGGGTATTTTGTTGCGCGGTTGATAAAATGCTGGAAAATTCTTTGGGGGCTTTATTAAGAATACGCGCAGCCGCAGAGCGAACATATTCATTGGAGCTTTGCATCATGCCGGGTTTTATTAATGCGGCATTTCCTTCTTCATCTTCCGCGTATTCGCCACCCACGAGCTTTTTAAAATCATCGGAAGACAGACTTAACAATCTTCGAACTTGCGGAATGTCGCGTGAGTGCTTGGCGGTCGGCATTAACACCAGAGGCGTGGCCGCAACATAGAGAATTAATCCCATTACAAGAGCGCGCGCTTCGTCAGTCCAGAAAGGGTCTTTGCCGCCTCGATCAGTGACAAGGCTATCGGCAATCGTCATGGTATCTTCAACGAAGTCATCATTGTCAGGGTCGAGCCAATCCAGAATGTTAAATCTCGATTGAGGCATGCCAAGCTTTGAGCAAGCTAAATCCCAAGGGTCAATGATAATGACTTTATGGCCAAGCACATCGCGCCGATATCGCGCCGCAATTAATGACAGCTCACCATCTTTCACATCTAAAGCCACCAGCGAGCCTTGATGCTCCAAGCATCGAGGCATACTCGCCGTTAGCAGTTTTCCGCTTCGCGTAGGCGCAACGGTCAGCAAGTGCTTTTGCGTGTTTGTGGTAATGCCATAAGCTCGGCCATTGCCACTTTCGGCCATGCCATAGCCAAGGAATATGCGCCCACCTTCGCCATAACCTTTTTGGTGAAGGTGGTTTTTCGTTGCCCATTTACTTGAGCCATGCAAGTCGGGGTCGCGGCTATATATCCGCGACGGATGCTGTGCCCCTTGGCTACGGAGTTGCATGCGCACCTCCAGAGCAAGGCTTAACGCTAAGAACCTTCTGGCTTTTATAAGCAAGCCCGATAGCACTAAAGTAATGCGATAGCGATTGCTTTACATTGCCGCCCTGTGAAATAAAGTGATCTGTAATTCCTTCAAGATCATCTTTATGATTTCCACCAATGAAATACACGAAAGTAAGAATGCCGTTTTTCTTTGCAAGTAATTCTGCTTTTACTTTTGCATCATTGACGGTGTAGCCGTCTGTGATGACAATGGCCGCCTTCTGATATCCATTGAAGTAATTGCCTGATAGGTCTGAATAGGTACTGCTCAACGCCTTAAAAATATCCGTGCCGCCACCGGCTTCAATATTTTCAAACCCAAATCCACCGCCACTACATTGCTGGTAGTTTTTATGGCCATAAGTTAAGTCGGAGTTGAAGCTACCAACGGCACACAGCGCATGCGAAGGCAGTGAATTCAAAAAGCTATTCGCCGTGCTTTTTACCGCCTCCATGTTGCCAGCCATAGAGCCTGAGCGATCAAGCAGCAACGCGATACCAATATTAGGGGGAGCTTGCTGCACAGTTTTGTAATCGAAGCAGAGCTTTTCACCACTCAGCGAATAGACCGCGATGCTATCAGGTGGTGGTGAAACAAATTGACCGTTTGAATCTTTAAAACTTGCAACAATATTGAGCTGCGAAGGAATCCCTGAAGCTTGAATGATTTCGGAGGTTCCACCGCTGAATGCGACAATAACATTGTTCGACTGATCAATATCAAAGCCAGATACGATCTTAATGCCATTGGCATCGACCATACCAAACTTGGAAACCGTTTTAATCAGTATGTCTGATGCATCAAGCGTAGGATCAGTTTTTAATTTCAAAGAAATGGATTTCTCAAAATCATATTTTGAGCGAATAACAATAATGGGCGCTGCCGATTCACTTTTTGACTTAACCGTAATGACTGCCTCGTTGGCCAGTAAAGCAGTGTTGCAGAAGGCCGAAAGGCCAACTGCACATGCTAGATGTTTGATTGCATGTTTCATTATATTCCCTCCCTAAAGCAACGTATTTAGTCGGGACTTCGTTTGCGCATCGCCAAGCAACTCAAAATCGATATCGCCACTACGCGCACGCTTCAATATGCCAAGAGAGCTAAGATAAGCTTGCAGTATCTTGTCTTGGTCTGGGTGCACACGCATGATCTTGAGTGTGGTCAACTTACTGGCAAGGTTGCCTAAGGCCAAATCGCTCGGCACTGCTTGGGGCACTTCAACTTCTATCGGTGAATTGCCTGCCTGAAAGGGCACATGAACCGTACTGCCAATCCAGTACAGGCGGATAGTATCGGGCTGAGTGAGGTTCACAGTTGTTTCAATCTGCTCAAAGGCCATCACTAAATCGGAAAAAGTCGGCTTGAAGACAATCAAGTTTTTAACATCCTCTGCTTGCGACAAAAGCTGGCCAGCCGTTCCCGACCATGCAATTCGGTTTGGCAATGCGCTCAAAATAATATGAATCTGAATATCATTCGTCGCCTTCCTTCTGGCTAGTGAGGTCAGTTGTTGCAGCAAATTAAGCGCGGTATTGAGCGCTTCATCCCGATCTTCTTTGGCAATCGTGCCGCCATTTTCAATCAGCACAAAAATATCTTCATGGGGTTGAGCTTTGGATGTCTGTGCTTGTTCGCCGCAAGCAGTAATACAAAGGGCAAGGATAAGAGTGATTAAATATTTCATGGCTATTTCTCCTCAGATTTAAGGCTTTGAAAGGCGCGTGTTGTGAATAGCGCAAGAATGATGTTGATGACAGCAATCACTGCACTCACGCCAATCGCCAGCCCCTTGTTTTGCGCAAGAAACTCCATCACGCCGCTTTCTTGCTGCACAATAAAACCGCCTTGCGCACCTTCTTTTGCAACGAGGGTGTAAAGGTTCACAACCTCAAGACCAACCACCATGATCAAAACCAAGCCAGCGACACTCGCCAAAATCTGGTTTTGCGGATGCGAAAACCATTCTTGAGGATCATCTAAAATATTTTGACGGTGAACTTCCGCCCAGATGAATATCGGCGTTGCCACCGAAAAGGTAGCAAGAAGCATTGATATGATGTGGGATGCGTTGGCATCGGGGTCGAGCATGCCAAATAAGCTGCCGATAACAGGAAGCTCTGTCAGGTAGGTTTCATTCATTAAGCCCACGGTCTCGGTATAGAGCGCATAGAACATAATGAACATGGCGGCTTCAAGCGATACAGCAAAGAAGACTTTGGCGACACCTGAAGCGCTAACAGCTTTTACACCGTCAAACGGGGATGGCTTATCGAAGTTCATGAGCGCACCTCCCGTGAATTGCGAGGCAGCACATTACGGCAGCCGTGCTTGGCACAATAATCACTGGAACAGCTATAGAACTGCTCACAGCGAAGCTGGTCTGTTATTGCGGTTGTGAGTTTTGGTGGTTCCCCTATTGGGTCAGAAACCACTGATAAGGTGATATCTATTGATATCTTGGATAAAGTAGACATAAGTCCATCCTCCTGTTGTGAAGCCCAAATGTCGGGCGGAATTTGCCTTAAAAGACAAAAAGGAGGATTTCTTAGGGGGATATTTGGAGTATACGCCCCGTCAAGAGCCCGTAAAGCCTGCTGCTTGGCTTAGGTACGTTAATTGCCCCAAATCGGAATGATTTGAGTTTATGGTTAGAAGCTACAAACAGAAAAATCGATATTTTAAGAATTCGCGCCTGTCAGACGAGCAAAGCGAATTCCTTATTCTTTCTTACTTAAAAGGCGTGAAAATTTCTAAATGCGCAGATTTGCTTGGTCGCTCGAAACAAAGCGTGAGCAATTTATATCAACGCTTGGATGAGCTGATTTTTGATGGCGACAATAAAGGTAGGCGACTTTTTCATGCCTTTGCCCAGCTTCTTGATAATGATGAGGATAGCGAGGCGGATGCGCTTAGATACATGTTGTATACAGTGCATGGGATGCTAATCAACCTTGATGCTAAAGGTTACACCAGAGATATGAGGGTGCAGGAAGGTTGGGATGATTTCCTTTGGGAGGAAACTATGCAGCATACCCCTCATTTGCTTTATCACTGGGGTATGTGGCAAGAATACCCGAGGTGGAATAATCTCCGAGCTTGCATTTTTACATGCAGCTCCGATACGCCTCCCTTAGTAGTAAAAGAAAAGATAGATAATGGGCAAAGACAGCAAGTTATTGAAAAGCGCATAGCGTGCAAAACATGCCCGATCAAGTTGAAGCAGGTTTATGATCCGCCATGGGGAAAGCCTTTTTATCCTTGCAACGAAAGCTCTGAGCGATCTATTGTCTATGAGCCATACCGAGAATACATTAATGATGTAAATGAAATAATGGTGTTCTGGGTCGATCTTTTGTGGTTCCTCGGGCAGTTTCGAAACCTATCTGAGAGCGAGCAAGGTTTAAAAAACAAGGTCATGCGGGGGGCATATTTCAGTGCCCTCAAGCGCTCTGAGTATAAAGTAAGTGATAATTTGATAGGTGGTGTCGGGGCGGATGTTCCAACACCATTTTTATATCCTGATCAAATTGAGAATCAGAAGCGTGGCTTGAGATTTGTATCGCAGCTTGATCAGCTTGCGCTCAATGCTTTCAGGGAAGCTTTAGACTCCAGAAAGAAAAAATAATCTATTCGCCAAAAAGCTATTTAGGTGATTTCAGGTGGGTTGTCGTTATTCTGTTCAGAAAAATGGCCAAACTCATCTCTTTTCTTTACTATTTCAGCGTGTTTGCTCCATTTTCTAACGTTATTAAAAACATTATAAAAGCGAACGTCATCTCCTCCGTTTTCAGGGAGAGCAAGTAGTTTATTTGCGAGTTCAAATCGCGTTAGGCCATGCTCTTGGCAATCCATATCAAATTCGTCAATGAGTTTTGGATCGGCACCCGAAAGGCTTATATCCTTCCATGTTCCCGATTGCTTTCTCCCGCTCGGTGGGGTTCCATCAGGAGTTGACTTGTATGTAAATTCGTC